>CATMVR010000005.1 GCA_950075905.1 uncultured Persicitalea sp.
AATTGGACAAAAATCAGCCAGAGATCCGTGAACTATATCAATTCGGCTGCAAAGCCGCTTAAATTTTACCGAACCATTGTAATTAGAAAGCAATATATATAAACTGAATATGCATTCTCCACCCTGTTATCTACTTTCTGAAACCATTTCTGATCGATTACGTAAAAAGGTGCTTCGTGAAGTTGGCTGTGAATTGGAAAGTAACTGTCGAGTAACCTAGCGAAGTCATTCCTATCATCCCCCCAGTCAGGCTCATTGATAAATCCAACCAAAAACTCGGATATTTCTCCTTTGGTAAGCTTTTTAAAGTCATCTGCATGAAGAAGTTCAATATCAAGCCTTCGCTTTATGGAAAGGTCTTCAGTCAAGCTTTTAACTATGTCTAACAAATCAATATCATTAGACATGTTGCTTGGGAGAGAGAAGGAAAAATCCATCAACTTGATCTGTTGAAATCCCTCATGGATTTTTTGGTGTTTTTGGAGTTCAAAGGCTATATCCATAACTTAAAATTTTAATAAGCTAAAACCCCTCACAGCACCTGCCACACCCCGTACCCACTCACTACCAGGATTGACGCAATACTAAGCCAGAAAAACACATCGTACAGCCGGGAGGGAACCAGTGCTTTGGGTAGCTCGCGGTAGCGGTATACCCACGCTACCCACACGATCATAATCAGCAGCACCGAGGTAGCAATACCGCCCAAAATCACCATCATGACCGGCGATTGAAAGAAGAGAAAAAAGGCGCACCACGCAAAGGGAAACACCCAGGAGAAGATCGCAATGGAGCGGCGGCGCTCCTCCACGGTACCGTATTTCAGCCAGCCCAGCTGCCCGAAAGCATCGCCGTACACCCGCGCCCAACTCGCCGTGGCCGTAAACAGCGTGGAGTACAGCGCCGTGAAAGCCCCTACCAGAAACAAGGTTTCAGCCCAGGGGCCCAGGGTTTCGGTAAAGATGCGGGACAAGACGCCAATCATGCGGTAGCCCTCGGGTACCTCGCCGCTGCTGTGCAGCACCGCTGCGCCTAATAAATAAAAAGCCGCCGTTACCACGGTATACACCACCATAGACAGGAGGGCATCCAGGTACATGACGTTGATCCAGCCTTTGGCGCGTTGGGCCCAGGCTTCGCTGCCGTCGTTGGGGCCGGCGTAGGCCGCATAGCCTTTCTCGATGCACCAGTAATTGTAGTACATGATTTCGTCGCCGCCCACGCCGGTGATGCCAAACGCCCCGAAGGCCACCGCTACCGCCTCGGGCGGCAGGTTGAAACTGATACCTTCCTGAATATCCTCCCAGCCAATGGCGTAAGGGGTACCCTGCAAGAGCCCCAGGGATACCAGCACCACCGTCGAGAACAATACAATCATGACCAGCGAGCCTTTTTCGATCGGTGCGTAGTAGCCCCGAAACACCAGCAGCGCCGTAACCAGCGCCGCAAGCAACGCCCATATATTGACCGGCAGGGCCGGAAACGCCATATTGAGTACAATAGCCACGCCCCCTACGATACCACCTACCTGCATGAGTTTGAGTCCCTGAATGGAAAGCCACAGCCAGATACTCCAATGCGTACCCCGCCAGCGCGCGCCGGGCAACCGGTTGAAGTTGTACATGGTAAAAGTACCGGTATAAATGGCATTCTTACCAAATTCCAGTTGCAAAGCTACTTTTACCAGACAGCTGACGATGATGACCCAGAATGTCACAAAGCCGGCCTTTGCCCCCAGCGTAGTAGTGGCAATCAGCTCGCCGGAGCCCACAATAGCCGCCGACATGATGAAGCCGGGGCCGAGGTAGCGTAGTTGTTTGAAAAGAGTTTTGGGGGGATCTAAGGGTTGGATCATGCAGGAAGAGTTTGGTGAAAAAGTATTCTTTGCCCGAATATTACTGATTCGGGCCACTCCCCGTTTATATTTTTATATTTGAATGCTCCCCATCGGTCGTACCTACGGCACTCGTTGAGTCAGCAGGCATCGTTGGTCCCTCGGGATAAATCCCGGGGTTACCAGATCGGTCGTGCCGCTGGCACTTTCAGGAGGCCGAATGATCAACGATAGCCATGTATCAAGCTCATAGCTCCTTTACTTAACCTCCTGTTCCAGGCCAGTTCTCTGCGCGTACTCCCCCACTTCCCACCACAGCCACCGGCCCACGATCAGGTATTCCAGGGCTACTACCCAAAGGTTCTCCTGAAAGGGCATCTGACCGTAAGCCAGGTAGGTGAAAGGCAGCAGCGCCGACCAGATGATCGGGTACCGGAACCGACCGAGGACACCCAGCGCTACGAGCGGCGTCACGTACCAGGGATGCACCGTGGTGGTACAAAGCAGGTAGACCGTCAACACCAGAGCCAGGCGCTCGTAGAGGGTGATCCCAAACCGGCGCGTAAAGGAAAGGTACAGAATGGCCGAAAAGCTGACAACAGAAAGCAGCGGTCCCAACTTGCCAATGGGATTGTATCCTACCAGCCAGGTACCTACCGACCGAAGGAGGTAGTAGACACTGGCGTTAAATTCAAACCTGCGGAAGTACAGGTCGAGGCTCGTGGAAAACCGCGCCAGCACCTCGCTGTTAAAAAGGAACAGGAAGGGTACTACCACCACCAGGCCGGTGACCAGGCTGTACCGGATGCTTTTACCCGGCTTGGTGGGAATCAGCAGGGCGGGCAGGAAGAGCAGGGGGAGCAGCTTGACCCCTACCGCCAGCCCCAGCGACGCGGCCGATAGGTACGCTTTGTTTGTTTGATAAAAGTACAAACAGGCCAGCAGGAAGCAGATGGTGAGCCCCTCGTAGTGTACGTTAGCCACAAGCTCCACAATGACCAGTGGATTGAGCGCATACAGCAGCACGCCCCGGCGAACCGTCGCGTCGTCGCGGCCCGCCAGCCGGAGCAGGCGGTAGAGAAGCCACAGCGAGGCCAGTTCTCCCGCCAGCAGGGGTACCCGCAGCAAAAATACCGCGCCGGCCTCGGTTGAACTCCACGTAGCTACCAGCCAGAACCACAGCTGCAATACCGGAGGGTACACGGAATAGTAGGCAGGGGAGTTCAGTTTTTGGAAAAGCGCCTGGGTAAGTCCGGTTTGGCTGGCAATTTCAGTGGTAATGATTTCCGAGGGGAGATACAGATACGGGTTGTACCCCTGGGCCAGCAGACGGCCGTCCCAGATAAACCGGTACACGTCGTCCGACAAGGTGGGTAGGCTTCCCATACCCAGCAGCCGGAATACCACCGCAGCCCCCAAGAGTAGCGGAAAAGTAGCTTCCGACTGGTAGTACACCAGCAGGGCGTACAGCACAAACAACCCCGCCCAGATGCTCAGCAACACCACAGAGTCGGTACGGGCGGTGGACAGGAGAGCCAGGTAGCCCCCGGCCGAGGCCATGGCCATGGTTCCTATTCCGTAGCGCTTCATGCTTTGATCCGCGAATGGCGCACCGAGTAGTAGGCAATAAAGCCAAAGCCCAGCACCAGTACCAGATGAAAACCCAGGGCGCTATAATTCTGCGTAGCGATACCCAGTACCAGTCCTCCCAGAAAGTAGAGTACCAGCCCCCACTCCACCCAGGTAAGGGGCGGAATTTTGCGGGCGTTGTACGCATTGGACTGCCAGCGGTCGCTGCGCTGCTTTACATTGAATTTGGGCGTGCGAATAAAGGGCGTTTTCCGGCCCAGGTACCCCTCCGTCACCGCCACGGCGTTGTGCAGCGACAGCCCCAGCATGATGGCCAGAAACGTGGGAAACGTGACGACAAACTCCCCAAAGGTACCCCCACGCCGCCGGAAGGCCGTCCAGTAAAAAATGCCCATGATGATCAGGCTAGCCTGAAAGAAGGTGAGCCAACCCCAGCCCAGCCGCAAAGCCAGCATGGGTACGCTCAGCAGGGCGGTCGCCAACGTGGCGATAAAAATGGAGCTATTGAGCAAATGAAAGGAAGCGTACCATTTGGTGCTGAACGACAGCGCCGGGTCTTTCCAGACGGCCGGCAGGTTTTTGCGGGTACACTCGGCAGCACCTTTGGTCCAGCGGTACTGCTGCGATTTGACGGCCGGCATGGTCACGGGTAGCTCCGCGGGAGACACCAACCCTTCGAGGTACACAAAACGCCAGCCGCGCTGCTGCGCCCGGTAGCTCAGGTCCAGGTCTTCGGTGAGGGTATCGGCCGACCACCCCCCGGCATCGGTAATGGTGGCTTTGCGCCAGATACCGGCCGTGCCGTTGAAGTTGATGAAATGCCCGCCGGCGTTGCGCCCTACCTGCTCGATAGTAAAGTGGGCGTCCAGCCCGAAGGCCTGCATGCGGGTGATGAGCGAGTAGTCTTCGTTGAGGTGCCCCCAGCGCGTCTGCACCACGCCCACCTTTGGGTCGGTGAAGTACGGAAGCGTCTTTTGTAAAAACTCAGGGAGGGGTACAAAGTCGGCGTCGAAGATCGCCACAAACTCGCCGCGCGCCAGCGTGAGCCCGTGCGCCAGGGCCCCGGCCTTAAAGCCGGTGCGGTCGCTGCGCCGGATGTGGTGCATGTTGTAGCCCTGCGCCCGGTAGTGGGCCACCTGCCGGGCGATGATCTCGACGGTATCGTCGGTGGAGTCGTCGAGAAGTTGGATTTCCAGTAGCTCCTGGGGGTACTTGAAGGCTGCTACGGCGTCAATGAGGCGCTCGATGACGTAGCGCTCGTTGTAGACCGGCAGCTGTACCGTAACTACGGGCAGTTTTGCCGGTAAAGCCGGGACAGGCTGCGCCACTTCTTTCTTTTTGCGCCAATAAGCCACTACCAGGCCTACCTGCGAGACACTGTAAGCAAAAATAAACAGGATGGCCAACAAATAGGGCACTAAAACAAGGTATTGCAGCGCTTCAAACAAAACAATTAACGGTTCAGAATCACCTTACTGGATTTGGTGAAAGTGCCGCTCCTAACCCGGACGATGTACGTGCCCGGAGCCAGCCCTTTCAACTCCAAAGGTAGGATACTTTCCTGACTTGGGGAAGTACCGTGGTGCGTGGCCAGTAACCGCCCTTCGGAGCTGAGTAGTTCTAACTCAAACGGCCCGTTTATGTTTTTGAGTGAGACAAAAAGTTGGTCGGGCGACGGGTTGGGGTAGAGGGTCATGGAAGCAATCAGGGTCGGGTCGGTAGCGGTGATGACGTACTCGAAGCCCTCCGACAGGGCGCTGCTGCACCCGTCCAGGGTTACCAACACCGTGTAGCGGCCCGCCTGGGTGGGATTGTACTCCGTGGCGGTAGCGCCCGTGATGGCAGTACCGTTGAGGTACCACTGGTTGCCCGCCCCGGCGCTGGACACCAGCTTCATGTCGCCGCTGGCCGAGATGGTGGGTTTGGCGGGCAGGGGCTTGGCCGTGATCACAACCGGATCTGAGAAAGACTGGCAATCGTTGTTTTCTAGCCTGAGAATGACTCCGTTGTCACCCACGGCCCAACCGCTGTTGGCACTCACCATGAATACATCACGCAGGGTTGAACGGGTACTAGCGGGCAGGTCTTTCCAGTCGGTACCGCCGTTGGTTGTTTTCAGCACCAATCCACCGGCCCCTACAACATACCCGGTTTGAGTAGATGTAAAATAGATGCCGTTCAGGGATGTGGTTACGCCGGAGGACTGCTCCGTCCAGGTCTGCCCCCCATTTTGCGTTTTCAGGATCAACCCATCGCTACTGATGACCCAGCCCGTCTGTTCGTCCATAAAAAATACCCTTTGCAGTCTTTTGCCCGTCCGTACCGTCTGTACCGTCCAGGTAGCCCCACCGTCGGTGGTCTTGATAAGCTTGCCGTTACTGGTAGAGATGAAACCCATAGTATTGTTGATAAACTGTAAATCCAGCGTACCTGTATTGATATCAGGAGTGTCCTTGTAGGAAACGGGCACCACCGTACTGGAAGCACCGGTAAAGCGATACAGAGAGGCTCCTCCATATACCGGGTCACTGGCAAGGTAGTATCCTGAATCGTCGGTCTGGAAGTAGGCCTTTTCGATGAAAGAAGTAGGGGGTTGTGTGTTGCCATAGAGCGAGACCCAGGTTTGTCCTCCATCCTGGGTTGTGGCCAGTATACCAAAACCTACTTTCCACCCAAACTGATCATTCTTGAATTTAATCTGACGAACAGTATAGCCACTACTTTGCAAAGTGCCAAAAACGGAGATCTGGCTTTCTTTTTTGGTCCAGACCTCACCAATTTCCAGGGTCATGGTTACGGCTTTGGAGTCGGGATGTACTCCGTTTTCTGTTCTTCTGGGGGTACCTCCCACCGCAAATATCCGCTGAGAAGTACCCCCAACGGAATAGAGCGGCAGAAAGGTGCGGTTTGCATAACTGGAATAAATACTGTCTGGCCCGGACACCTGCCACACTAGTCCCTGCCCTCCTACTATAACCCCCTGCGAAGGAGAGGCGAACGCCATAGCGATAGGGTACCCGTTATTAACGTTTTCATGGATCAAACGCCAGTTTTTTCCTCCGTCTACTGTTTTAAAAACAGCCCCTCCACTTACTCCGTACATGGCAAAGACTCTTCTATACAAACGCCCCAGGGCATAGCCCGTTTGAGCATCCATGAAAAGGAGGTCTGTAACAGAAAAAGTGGACAGGGATGGAAAGTTAGCTGGTATACTGATACCATGTTCAGTCCAGGTATTCCCCCCATCCGTGGTTCTGACCACCACCGTAGGAAAGTTGGTACGTTGCGAACAGTTTGTAAATTCCACCCAGCATGTATTGGCATCCAGAGCCCGGATATTCTCTATGGAGGTACAAAAGTCGGTAACCGTGTACTGCAACACCCAGGAGGCACCTCCGTTTTCCGTTTTATAGACCTGGTTGCTATGGGCGATCCACCCCATACCGGCATCTACAAAGGCAAAGTCTATCAGGTTGGCATTCTCCGGTAAGGCAAGTTCCGTCCAGGTCTTTCCTCCATCCAGGGTCTTGAATAGCTTTCGGTCTGCCTGCACATAGCCGATATTTTCATCGAAAAATCTTATTTTCTGTACCAAACCCGTGATGGGCAAAGTAAGGCTGTTCCAGCTGGTACCGCCATCAGATGAGGTAAGCAGAAGGCCATCGCTTCCACCGATCCAGCCCTTTTGAGTATTCAGGAAGTACACCGTCCCAAAATTTTCTGGCCGGTTCGTCAGGATGGTATCCCACGTGGCACCATTAGTCGTTCTCAGCAGCGTCCCGTAGTTGCCTACGATCCAGCCCGTAGTACCTACAAACTGAATATCGTTGAGGTCGCTTTCGGGTCCACCCGCCATATCCCAGGCCCATTTTTCCTCCCGGCGGGTAGCTTCCAGGCGGTACGCCCCCGACTGCCTGACAAAAATACTGCTGGTGCCTGCCCCGACAATGGAGGTGGTATCGCGGTACCAGCGATACGTAGTATTTGGAAGGGTATCGGCCCGAAGCCGGGTGGAGTCTCCTTTGCAGAAAGTAGCGTTTTCGACGTTGACAATTGGCTTGCAGTTGGTAGACTGGGAGAAAGCAGAAAAAGAAGCAAGCAGCACTGCCGCGCCTGCCAGAAATGTGTGTAGTAGTGTACTCATGGTGGCGCTTGATATTTGGTATCCACTAAGTTAGAAAAAAAGAACAAGCGCCATTTACACTTCCGGATCAATATTGTACAACCGGTCAAAACGGGCTTACACTTGTATCCGACCCCGCAGAATTGGTAACCCTACCAGCAGCTATGGTACCCATTTCACCGGTATTTAAAAATCCAGCTCAGTATTTTATACCCGGCCATCACCGTCCCCTTCACCGTACCCGATACCTTGGAGTGTCCGATGCGGCGGCGGTAGGTGACGGGTACCTCGCCTACCCGAAAGCCCATTTTGGCGGCTTTGAGCTGCATCTCTACCGTCCAGCCGTAGGTGGTATCCTCCATTTGCATCGCTAGCAGCTTGTCAAACCGGATGGCCCGGAAAGGCCCTAGGTCGGTATAAGTAACGCCGTAGAATCGTTTGATGAGGGTGGTAGCCAGCCAGTTGCCAAATACCTGCTGCGGGGTCATGGAGCCGGGTTCGCGGTTGCCCAGCGCCCGCGAGCCAATGACCATGTCGAGCTTATTTTCCAGCAGGTAGTCTACCAGCTTGCTCAACTCGCCGGGGTAGTCGGAGTAATCGGCGTCTACAAAGACAAGTACCTCGGGGGGAGTGGGTTTGCTGGCAAGGTACTCGATGCCTTTCAGACAGGCGTAGCCGTAGCCCTGCCGGGGCTCATCGAGCACGGTAGCGCCTGCCGCCAGGGCGTTCCGGCGGGTGTCATCGCGGGAGTTGTTATTGACCACCACCACCTCCCGCACATAGTCTTTGGGAAGGTCGCGCACGACATTGCCGACGGAGTTTTCCTCATTAAAAGCAGGAATAACGACATCAATCAGAGGTTTTTGCAAGAGAAGGCCAGTAGAAAAGTGAAAATAACTATATTTCGAATGCACAAAAGTAGAGGTTTGCAGACTAATATTCACGGGTAGTTTGAGTGCGGACACCGAAGTGCATGCTAGTTTAGGAGTTGATGAGTACATAAGTTCAAAGGCTTGGAAGAGATGGCCTCATCAACTTTTGACACATCAACTCATTCACTTACCGCGGGGGCGGCCCCCTCAATCACTCAATCACTCAATCACTCATTCACTCATTCACTCATTAAACCACATGAAAATATCCTTCGTAGGGGCCGGAAACGTGGCCTGGCATCTGGCACAGGCTTTTGAAAGCGCCGGCCCCATTATCAGTGAAGTGTACAGCCGCGATCCGCAGCATGCCCGCCAACTCGTAGGACTGCTGTACGATACGGCCATTCAGCCCGATCTGAATTTTTCGGAGAGCGAGGCCGAAGTGCTGCTCATTGCGGCCTCCGACGACGCCCTGGAAGGCATCATGCAACGCATCGTGCTGCCGCCGGGGGTGATTCTGGCCACTGTGTCGGGAAGCCACGCCCTGGCCGATCTGCAACATCTGGTGGAGGTATACAGCGATGTGCCCGTACGGACGGGCGTGCTGTACCCTTTGCAAACGTTCACGAAAGGCGCAAGCATGGACTACACCCAGATTCCTTTCTGCATTGAAGCTACGGAGGAAGAAACCGAGGAGGCCCTTTTCAAATTGGCCGAAAGCGTCAGTCCGCACGTACAGCTGGCTGATACCGAAGAACGGCGGGCCCTGCATATTGCCGCGGTGTTTGCCTGTAACTTTACCAATCAGCTTTTTTCGATTGCGCACGATTTGCTGAAAGAAGAGCAGCTCTCCTTTGAGTTGCTCAAACCGCTTATTCGTGAAACTACCCACAAGGCCCTGCAAAGCGCGGACCCCGCTACGGTACAAACCGGTCCGGCTCGGCGCTCTGATTGGGCTACGACCAACCGGCACCTGAATTATTTGCAGGAGCATCATTCTGACTGGGCGGCGATGTACCGACTGCTGACGGAGAGTATCCGGGAGCGGCATTTTGAGGAGGGGTGAGGTATGTTAAGTCAGGGTTTGTTAGTAGCGTTTTGCTAAGACGGGCGAGACGCCGAACGCGGCCCGGCCCGTACCACAGTTTGTAGTAGCTGGGCTATGGCGGCGAGGTTGCGTACCAGGGCGTAGCATCCTTTTTCGGGGGTGATCTTGTGCCGTAGGAAGGGCTGGCCGTCGCGGGTGAGTTCGCCGTACCACTCTCCGTGTACCGGATCAGGGAAGTGCTTCCAGACGTAGGCGTTCGTTTTTTCAAACATGTCCAGAAAAACCGGGCGGGCCGAGAGCAGGTGCCCTTTCAGCAGGGCCTGCATGGCTTCCAGATGCACCCAAGCCAGCTTGTGGTGCCATCGGACCTGCAGCGGCGGCAGGCTCTTGACATCCATAAGGTAGTAAAAACCCCCGTGGGCCTCGTCCCAGGCGGCCTGTACTGTCAGTTCCAGCAGGTCGAGCATCTGGTTCAGCAGTTTGCGATTGCGGGTACGGTCGGCCACATCCATCATAAAGCCCGCTACTTCAAACACCCGCCCCGGCACCAGCAACCGTCCTTCGGGACAATCCCAGAAATGCCCTTCGGGCGTGACGTTTTCCAGCAGAATATCGGTGCGCTTATCGTAAAAATCATTCATCAGCTCCTGCATATACGCATCGAGCGTCTTTTTGTACCACTTCCGGTCCATGTAGCTTTCGGAGTCCAGCAGTACGTGACCGATGAGCGCAAACACCCGCAGGCTTTTGAACGACCGCCCCCGACTGGTATCCTGCAACTGCTTATTCAGCTGCGCATCCCGTTTTTTCAGGAGTTGTACCAGGGTTTTCTGGGCTAATTCTACATACGTTTTCTCCCCGGTAGCCTTGAAAAGCTGCCCCAGTGCCTGCACGGCGTACAAACCCGGTTCCATATCCTGTGCTTCTTCCAGCGGCTGCCCCCGCCGGTCCAGCAGCTGGTACCAGTTTCCCTTGGGGGTACGCCCTTTCTCTACCAGAAAATCTGCCGTTTCCATGGCCCGTTCCAGCCACTCCTTGTGGGGCCCAAATTGCTTATGCGCAAAGGCAAACGCCCAGACCGCCTGTGCCTGGGTGGCCACGGGCTTGTCGGTAGAAATAACCGCCCCGGTTTCGTCCAGCGCCTCAAAAACCCCGGGATACAAAGTGTCGAAAGCATGCCGATCCCAGAAGGGTAGTATATTCTCTATCAGCTCGTTGTGGTACTGTTCGGTCAGGGCAGCTAGGTCCATACGCGTAAAACCCCCGGGGAGGTAAAGAATTTTTGAATAGGATAAAAACCAAAAATAACGCTAATTTCGTGGTGAACCCAAACCCGCAATCCATGAATGTATCCCTGACGGAACGCTTCCAGCGCATTACCACCTTTATATTTGACATCGACGGCGTCATGACCGATGGCAGCGTACTGGCCCTCGAAAGCGGCGAACAGGCCCGTACTTTCAACGTACGTGACGGCTATGGCATCAACAGGGCAGTGCGGATGGGCTACCGCGTGGGCATCATCTCGGCCCAAAATCAGGTAGGTGTCCGCAAACGTCTCGAATACCTGGGCGTGAAGGATATTTTCATTGGCTCCTCCCCCGACGGCAAGCTGGCGATTTACGAAAAATACCTGCACGACAACAATCTGAAAGAGGACGAAATCGTATTCATGGGCGACGACCTGCCCGACTACGAGGTGATGCTGCGCAAAGACGCCTTGGGCGCCTGCCCCGCCGACTCGGCCCCCGAAATCCTGGGCATTGCCGACTACGTATCCCCCGCCAACGGCGGCCACGGCGCTGTCCGCGACCTCATCGAGCAAGTCATGAAGGCGCAGGGGACGTGGATGAAGTGGTTTGAGGGAAAATAATTTTGAATGATAGAATGAGTGAATGATAGAATAAAATACCCAGAGTACATTCTATCATTCTATCATTCTATCATTCTATCATTCAACACTAAAAGTAACATGCGTATCCTCCACACAGCCGACTGGCATTTGGGAAAGCAGCTGCATAAGTACAGCCTGGAAGAAGACCACCGGCTTTTTCTGGACTGGCTGGGAAGCATGATCGAGGAGCGGGGCATTGACCTGCTGCTGGTGTCGGGCGATGTGTTCGACACGGCTTTTCCCTCGCACAGCGCCCTGACGCAGTACTATACTTTATTACAAAAAATGATCGGCCGGCAGTGTCCGGTGGTCATTACGGGCGGCAACCACGACTCGCCCGGCGTGCTCAATGCGCCCCGCGAGGTACTGCGCGGGCTGGACGTGCGGGTGGTGGGCTGCGCTACGGAAAACTGCGACGACGAACTCCTGATTTTTGACAAATACGGGCTCGCCATTGCCGCCGTACCTTACCTGCGCGACGTAGACCTGCGGCGGTCCGTATCGGGGCAGAGCTATACTGAACGGGCCGAGGCCATCCGGCAGGGCATCCGGCAGCACTATCAGCGGCTGGCCGATCTGCACAAGGAACGCTACAAAGACCTTACCCTCATCGGCATGGGGCACCTGCACGTGAGCGGGGCCCTGGTGTCGGAGAGCGAGCGCGAGATTCCCTCCATCGGTGGGTTGGCGGCCTTCGGCTGCGAGCATTTCCCGGAGGGCTTCGAGTATATGGCCCTGGGTCACATTCACAAGCCGCAAAAGCTTACCGATAGCATCCGGTACTCAGGCTCACCCATTCCGCTGAGTTTCAGCGAGCGGCTTGATCCTAAATTTGTGCTCGAACTGACCCTCGAAAACGGCAAGGTGCAGTCCGTGGAAACATTGCGGGTACCCGCTTTTCGCGAGCTACGTACCTTCACCGGCACCATCGACGACGTGTGGAGTCAGTTGCAGGCCTACCAGCCCGCTACCCTGCTAGAACCTCTGGTAGAGCTGAATGTCATTGAACCTACCTTCGATCCACAGAAAAGTGTACAGTTTGACCTGCTGCTACGCGATTTCGAGAAAGCCCCTTTCCGGATCATCAAGCCCCGGCTCACTTTCGAGAATAGGGCCAAAGAGGCCAGTGAACTATTTACCGTAGGTACCAACATTGAAGACCTCACGCCCCGCGATGTATTTGCGCGCCGGCTCGAAAGCGAAGAGCTCGACGAAGACACCCGAAATCAGCTTCTGGAAGCATTTGAGCAGCTTTTGGAAGAAGTACAAAGCCAGCAGTAACCCCTTTTATTCCCACCCCGACGCATGAAGATTTTACGCATACGCTTTAAAAATATCAATTCTTTCTACGGCGAGCACGACCCGATCGACTTTACCCGTACGCCCCTGTCGGACACCGGCCTGTTTATCATTTCGGGCCCCACGGGAGCGGGCAAATCCACGCTCTTTGATGTGATCACGCTGGCGCTGTTCAACGAGGTACCCCGGCTGGGGGTCGTATCCAAAAACGACATCAACTCATTGGGCTCAGTGGTGAATCTGAAAGCCGCCGAAGAACCCAAAGCAGAGGCCTACGCCGAGGTAGAGTACGAGGCCCGCGGCAAACAGTACCGCTCGTGCTGGTCCATTTCCAAAAACCGCAACGGCAACTGGAACAACTACCAGATGGAGATTGCCGAGCTACCCTCCAATACCCTACTGGATGTGAAGGGGCTTTCCAATTTTCCCAAAAAGAACGAGGAGATCATTGGCCTCAGCTACCCGCAGTTTGTCAAGTCCATCATCCTGGCGCAGGGGAGCTTTGCCGAGTTCCTCAAAGCCAACCGCAGCACCCGCAGTCAGTTGCTGGAAGACATCACCGGGCAGCACATCTACCGCGAACTGGGCAAGGCCGCCTTTGGCAAAGACAAGGAGCTGGGCGAAGTGCTACGCGATAAAGAGGCAGAAATGAAAGGCGTGCTGCTGCTCAACGAAGAAGAGGTAGCAGCGCTGACGGAGAAGAAAAATAAGGCGGAAGCCGAAAAAGAGCTGGCCGAAAAGCAGTTTTTGTACTGGGAAAAAGAAAAACGGCTGTTTGACGAAGTGGGCGTCCTGAACGGTAAGCTCGACTACATCAAACAGGAGAAAACCCAGCACGCCGAGGAGGTGGAACAGTTTGGTTCGTCGGCCCGGCGGTTGCAGCAGCATGAGTCGGTCAGTGCTTTTGCCAGTGAGCTGGCTTTGCTCAAAGAAAAAAACACTTCGCTCGAACGCCTGAAAAGGCAGGCCAAAGAGCTGGACGAAAAAGCCACTCAGCTCACCACCGAGCACACCCGCCTGCTCGAAGAGGCCAGCGCCCTGGCGGGCCAGCCGGTAAAACCTGACACCCTGCTGGATATCGTGGGAGGATTTGAGAAGGAAATTCTGGCGCTGGATGGTACGATTCGGGAGCTGCGGGCCCAGGCTATCCCGGTGAACGAGGCCATCAAGAGTGAGCTTGCCAGCGTGCGCATCCCCGCCCTGCGCGAGCTGACCATTTCAAATTTTGAGGAGTCGCTGGACCGGCTGAAAAAGGAAGAGAAAGTCCAGACTGCGCTGCTGGAATACTTCCCTGCCGGCTTTGAAGCCGAAAAGGCTCTCGAAGAACTTTCTGTCCGCGAGCGCACCAGCATGGAACTGAAAAACGCCGTAAAACAGCGGCAGTCCCTGGCCGACGATGGCAGTACCAAGAAAACCCGACTAGCCGAAGCCCGCAAAGTACTTACCGAACAAGCGCCCCGTCTGACCCAACTGGCTGCCGAGCTGGAAAAGCTAGGCCTGGAAATAGAGCAGCTACGCGAAAAACGCGACAAAGAGCTCACCCGCAAGAACTTCGACGCCCAGCGCGGCCAGCTCACCGAAGGCGAACCCTGCCCGCTTTGCGGCTCCACGCACCATCCTTTCGTGCACGAGTACGTGAATAATCTGCTCGACTTGCAGGAGTCTATCCGGACGGCCGAGCAGCGCCAGAAAGTACTGGCTCAGGAAGAGAAAACGCTTTCCGGCCAGCTGGCTACCGCCCAGCACCAGGCCAATACTCTGGCCCCTGAGCTGGAAACCCTGCGTAACGCCTACAAGGAAGCCGACACCACGGTAAAAGAACTGTCCCGGCAGCTGGGCATCGAGGGCGAACTGGAAGAGGCGTACTTCAACGAAGAAACGACCCGGCAACAGACCGAAAGGAAGCGGATTCGCGACTGGGCGTCGGCCCGGGAGGTGACGCTGGTGATCCAACGCCTCAGGCAGCACTTTGAGCAGCTGACCGAGTTTCGAAGCCAGGTAACCCAGAAGCAGGAAGCCCTGAAAGAGCGCTACGCCGGCCGCGACATTCAGGCCGATGCCAACAGCCTCCGCCGCCGCTGGCAGGCGTGGGAAAGCGCCTCCCGCCAAAATGCCGAGGCCCGGCAGGAAAACCAGCAGCAGCAAACCGAAACAGCTCAGCACTGCACCTCCATGCAGGCCAGCCTGCAGACCAGCCTCGCCGCGGCA
This sequence comes from uncultured Persicitalea sp., assembly GCA_950075905.1. GTDB lineage: Bacteria > Bacteroidota > Bacteroidia > Cytophagales > Spirosomataceae > CATMVR01. The sequence goes on from CATMVR010000005.1 coordinate 14,869, forward strand.
GGGGCACCCGCCGTGGAAGATGCCGCCGCCTGGCTGCTGGACGCGGAGGTATACCAACGCTTGAAACGCCGCCGCGACGAACTCGCCGACCTGACCAAAAAGCTAACCGTGCAGGAAAAAGCCATCCGGGAAGATATGGCGACCAGAAACCAGGCGCGCCAGGAGCCCGATCTGTCACTGGAAGACCTGAGCCTGAATGTGAGTAAGTATCGGACATTCCGCGACGAGTACCTGGGCGAAATGGCTACCTGCACCGAACAGCTCCGCAACAACGAGGCCAATCAGCAGCGCTTTGCCCATTTGAAGACCGAACTGGAAGGTACCCGCAAAGAGCTGCACAAATGGGTGCTGCTCAAAAAATACATCGGCGATGCCACGGGCAACGCATTCAGCAACTTTGCTCAGAGCCTGACGCTCAACAACCTCATTGGCCTGGCCAATATGCGCCTGCGGCTACTCTCCGACCGGTATCTGCTGGAAAAACCGCGTAATGAGGCAGACGGACTTTTTGTGCTCGATACCTACCAGGGCAATGCCCCCCGTGCCGTGAGCACCCTCTCTGGTGGTGAAACCTTCACGCTGAGCCTCGCACTGGCCCTGGCACTGTCGGACCTGGCCTCGCGCAACATCAAAATCGAGAGCCTCTTCATCGACGAAGGCTTCGGTACCCTCGACCCCGACTCGCTGGAAACGGCGCTGGATACTCTCGAAAAATTGCAGGGCGACAGCCAGAAAATCGTGGGAGTGATCTCACACCGCCACGAAATGAAGGACCGCATACCGGTGCAGATTCAGGTAGAGAAGGGCATGGACGGTACCAGCCGGGTCAATATGGTGGGGGGGTAGGGTGACCTCCGGGCAAAGCCGTTGTTACCACCACCGTCATGTGGTAAGTTAGGTTGTTTTAGTAGCTAACCAGGCTGTTGTGGCCGAAAACAACAACCTGAGCGTTATCTCCAAAAAGCTTGTTAATGGTTTGCAGGTTAAGCTCAAACAGGTCAATCAGGTCATTATTTCTGATGTTGCCTATGGCTACCTTAAGAAGCTTTGGCGGTGCGCCTCTTGCCCAGAAATAGTCCAGGAAGTCATCATCCTTCGTAATGATGATCCTGTCCTCCGTGAGGGCTATCTGCCTGATCTGCTGGTCTGCCAGATACTGCGCAAGGGGATAGTCGGTGGTATGAGTGGCATCATAGCCTTTTCTGCGGAGGAAAGAAGCCAGAACAGGGGGAAGTTGTGTGTCAACAATAAAACGTAACATACGATTGGCTACGCGGCTTTATCCTGTACCGGAACAATGGTACGGGCGTCTGCAATGTGTGAAGCGAACAGGAGGCAGGCCCGAATATCTTCTTTTTCCAGATAAGGATAGTCTACTAGAATCTCCGCCTCCGTCATGCCCGCTGCCAATAGCTCCAGTAGTTGCGACACGGTGAACCGCATATTCCGGAGCGTAGGTTTACCATTACAAACAGCAGGATTAAATGTTATACGTTCAAGTACTTTATCCATGATTGTGCTTTTTACAAATATAGCCAATTGTCTACACAACTGCTATTTGCCGTTGTTTGAGGTATTTCCACGCGATACTTCTCCTGCCAAACATCTTCTGATCAATTCTAAGGACAGCAGTACCAATTCTGGGAGCGGAATCCACTAAGTGTTGACTCTCCTCCTATCTTTTACCATGGCAATTAGGATGACTTGGGCTTTCTGACGGATTTTCGGGAGAAGTACTGAAACGCTGTGGCCCGCTTCACAGAAAAAAGTTGTTGGAGTTAGGCTATGACCAGGGAGTTAGAAACTTTCAGGCCCGGAATAAAGTGAAAGTCTTTGAGATTATAGGTACGTAGTTCCAGATCATACACCAGTGCCGTGGCAGCAATCAGCATATCAGCCACGCTCAATTTTTGCCGTTGTTGGAGTTATCTCCTTAGCCTGACGGCTATGGAGATAACTCCAACAACGGCGGAAACTTTATTTATTGATTGAATTCCATCCGTGCCTATAAACACATCGCCCCTTACCATCCCTGCCCCTTCACTTCCCTCCCCCCAACCACCGATCAAACCATCCAAAGGCATCGGCCTGCATAGCGCGGTCAAACTTGTGGTCGCCGTCGTAGAACCGGCCCTGATAGGCATCGGGGGTGCCGGCCAGCCGGTATACCTCCTGCAAGATGGCGTCGGCTTTCTGCATTTCGGGCAGGGTGTAGAGGCGGTCGTGGTTGTTGCTCTGCACCATCACGGGTAGGGGTGCCCGCAGGCCCAGTATCTCCGGAAATTCGAGGTAGTTGGGCAGCAGCGGGGTGTAGAGCATCCAGGTATGGGTGTAGGCCTTGTGCAGCAGGAAATCATTCCAGGTAGACATGAACCCTACGCTTACGGCGCATTTGATGCGCTCGTCGAGGCCCGCCAGGTACACCGTCCGCAGGCCCCCGCCCGACAGCCCCGCGCAGCCCAGGCGGCTGGCGTCTACGTCGGGCCGCTGGCTCAGGATGGTCAGTGCCATCTGATCTTCGGCCAGTACCACGCCCGGCCAGGTGGTACCCGCACAAAACAGCGACTTGGACATGACGTGCTCGTGCGCGGACGACCAGGCGTTGTAGGCCGCTACCTCCTCCGGCGTCGTGATGTCGGCGTCAGTCTTTGCTTCTACCTTAGGCATGCCCCAGCTGATACCATCCACGTCCTCGTAGTGGACCCGGCGGCTGCCAAACAGAAACGCATCGGGCACCAGCACCACGTAGCCGCGTTTGGCTACCTCGTTGGCCCAGGCGGTACCCTCGTAGTAGCCCGCCTGATGGGTGCGCATGTGCGGGTCCTGCTCGGCGGAGGTACGGGTGACTTTGGCGTAGCCGTAGTACTTCTCGCCACTGTGGTCGTGCAGAGCCAAAATGCCGGGTAGACGTTGGGTGCTTCCGGCTGGTTTCAACAGCAGGGCTTTGGTAGGGCGCCCGTACGGCAACTGCCAGCTCAGTTCCTCGATGTCCAGGCCGTCGTAGGTGTACTTTTTCCCGACCGTCACCGTGGGTATCTGCGGGATCGGCGGACTAGCTACCAGCTCTTTTACTTTCGCAAGAGCTTCCTTTTTCCAGGTACTAAGCTTCTTTTTGGGCGTAGCGCGCAACGAAAGCGCGGGCGGATTGGGTCGCAGGCTGGCCGCCCAGCTACCGTAACTACCAATAATACTCTGAGAATTTTCCGGCTGGGGCATAGGAGTTGAGTTTTGAAAAGAGGAAGCAGGATCAAAAAGAGGGGAGGCCCCGGCAAAAAGCGGAGCGACGGCCATACCTACCGAGGCTTTCATAAAGCCCCGGCGATCCACCGACCAAGGAGGTTGAGGTTCTTTTTCCATGTATTTTTTTAGTAAAAAGAACCTACCTACCCAAAACTAACGCACCGGGACGCTTTCCTCCACTTTCTTTTTTCCGAAAAGAATCCCCGCCCCCATACCCGCCAGGCTCGCCAGCAGGCCGTAGATCATGGGTGGGTACTCGGTTTCCAGCTGCACGCAAAGTAGCCACACCACCAGCCCCAGCACCATCGAAAGCAGGCACCCCAGGGTATTGGACTGCCGCCAGTACAGTCCCGCCGCCAGCGGCACAAACAGCGACACCAGACTGAACGCCGACGACTCAGCCACCAGCTCAAAGATACTCTCGCGGGTGGTAGCCATGTAGATGCAAATGGCCGTAATGAACACAATGGAGATCCGGATGATAAGTAGCAGTTGCTTATCGGTCAGGTCGGGATTGAAAAACTTCACGATATTCTCGCCCAGCACCGCCGCCGGGGCCATGATGGCGCTGCTCGTGGTACTCAGAATAGCCGACACCAGCGCGCCGAAAAACATGATCTGCAAAGGTAGCCCCGTGTGCAGCAGCACCATGTTGGGAATGATCATCTGCGTATCCTGCATTTCCAGCTCGGGGTACAGCACGTGGCCGCAGAGCGCAATAAAGAGCGGAATCAATGCCACGGTGAGGTACATGCCCGAGGAAATCAGCGTAGCCCGCACGGAGGTATCAGCCGATTTGGCCGCCATGACCCGCTGGAATACATCCTGCTGCGGAATAGATCCCAGCCCGATGGTAATCCAGGCGGCAAAGTACTCCACTGAGGCCTTGAAGGTAAAATCGGGATAAAAGCGGAAGAAGCCGTCGGGTAGTTTTTGAGTAATGGCACCCAGCCCGTCGGTTTTCTGGTACATAATCACCGCCACAATGGTCAGGCCGATGATGATCATGACGGTTTGTAAAAAATCCGTGATGGAAATAGACCACATACCCCCCCAGATGGTGTACAGAATCACCACCGCCGAGCTGAGCAGAATGCACTCCGTCAGCGACCAGCCCAGCACCACTTTCAGCACAATGCCCATGGCCAGTAACTGGGCGGCTATCCAGCTAAAATAGGACGGGATGATCATGACGGCCGACAGCAGCTCGGCCCGGCGACCGTACCGAATTCGGAAAAAATCACAGAACGTGATGATGTTCATTTTATAGAAGCGCCGGGCAAAAAACAGCCCCACCAGCAGCAGGCAGAGCGCCGCGCCGAAGGGATCTTCAATGACACCCAGCACGCCATGTTCCACAAACTCGGTGGGGGCACCCATGATGGTTTCGGAGCCAAACCAGGTAGCAAAGGTGGCCGATGCCGCCAGCATAAGCGGCAGGCTGCGCCCGGCCAGGATGAAATCCTGCGTGGTAGAAACCCGCCGCGAGGCCCACAGGCCAATGGCGAGGTTGAGCAGGAGGTAGCCAATGATTGAAATAGCCAGCATAGGGGTAGGGAGTCAAGCCTGCAAACAACGGGATGGAGGCGGGGAATTGCAAGGGTTGGGGGGGCTTATTTTGATGAAAAGTATTTTGAACTACTACAAAGGGTCTGTTCTTAAAAAGTATCTTTCATTAAAACCTTGGGAGTATGTCAGTCCAAACGCTTTTACCTTCTATTCTATGCTCCTGGTGAGGCCGACTTTTGCCCTCCTGGGCCGGGCAGGCCCCGCCCTCTCAACACCGCTGTTTTTTATGGGCCTGCTCGGGGCCTACGCACACAGGCCCATAAAAAAAGCAGGGCGGCCTGTGCCGCGGCTTATGAGAGAGCTGAGATAGGGGGCATTGTGCCATAAATGGGTCATTTAATTTCACAAGGAAATATAACTAGATTTTTATTCGCATGAATATTTTGAATAAAGAAGCATCCAGAACCTTACGAACCATATATTTTGAACACATTCAGAGCAATACAGTAAAATGCAAATCAATTTCAGCCTTCTCATAAGCCGACGGCATGGGCCGTCCCACTGATTTTCTTGGCCTTTGTGCGCAGGCCTTGCGCAGGCCAAGAAAATCCAGAGGCGTTGAGAAGGCGGGGGCCGCCCGCCCCGGGAGGGCAAAAGCCGGCATAGCAAAAACACTGAACTGAGATCAAAAGCGTAAGAACTTTCTTCACTCGGCTCACTCAGACCAGCATTGAGTGTTAAAAGCTTTTATTAGAAGAAAGTAAGCTGATCGCTCTAAATCAGCCCTAAACCCATAAAAAAACCTGCCTCCGCTACCGGAGACAGGCTGATATAAGAGTGCTGGAATGCCAAAATCAGAATTTCAGCGTTTCGGGCAGGTACTTCGCCACCAGATCCTGGTAGTAAGGTTTCAACTCCTTCCAGTTGGGAGGAGTAGGTACCTTGGAGTACAGATCATACGGATTGAACTTCTTCACCCATTCAAACATGGCCCGGTCGTGGTCGTCGAGCAGGTGGTCGTAGGCATGCTCGCGGTGCTGCGCGTAAAACGAGTGGTAGCGGAGCATATACAGGCCTTCGTCAGGCATCCGGTCTTTGACCATCTGGTACACGTACTCGTCGTGGCCCCACGACATATGCACGTTGCGCAGGCCGCAGTTGGGCTCGTACACGCCATACTTGGTGTTGTAACGCTCGTCTTTGGAGTCAGGGTTGGCTTCGAAGTATTCAGGATACACAATCTTGTCGGAGTGTGCGCAGCCTACGGGGAAGGTATCGCCCACTACGGCCCACTGCGGCTCGCCAAACAGGCAAAGTACCTTGCCCATGTCGTGCATCAGGCCCACGAGCACAAACCAGTCGGGGTGGCCATCGGCGCGAATGGCCTCGGAGGTTTGCAGCAGGTGCTGCCACTGATCCAGGTCGGTATCGGGGTCAGAGTCATCCACGAGGGTATTCAGGAAGTCAAAGGCCTGCCAGATGGGCATTTCCTTCTTATCAAATTTGAGGTACTCCCGCTCCTTTTCCAGCACAAAATCATAGGTCTGATAGGTATGGTTGAGGCGATAGAACTCCCGTACCGTATCGCGGCCGGGCTCGTCGTAGTTGCGGTAGTCTTCCTTGGCTTTGGCAAAAGGCTCGGGGTAGCGCGTCAGCACGTCCTCTTCCCAAACGTCGAGGCTTTGCAAGGGGTTGTTGCTATCTGGTGTCATGTTTTTCAAAAGTTAAAGCGAATACAGGACTGTAAAATTACTACTTATCAGGATGTTAGCAAAGGTTTCCGAAAATATGACGTAGGTCGACTACCGCATTTGCTGAGAAGCGGGTCCTGCGGTTACCCAAACCGTATTTTTCACACTGACGTATGGGAAAAATACGGTCCCACGAGGGTGAATAACCTCTTAGCCAAATAGTCAATAGCAGGCGACCTTTGCCTTATACTTCACCTGTCGAGTGAAGCCCTTCAATAAATCATTCTACCCATTTAAAACTGCATCTCTATGAAAACACACTGGCTACCTCTGACAAATGCAACACTGCTCCTCTTGATGGCCTGCCTGCTAATGGCCTGTCCTTTTGGTAGAAAAGACCCCGTCGCTCCCCAGGAGCAGCTGGTAGACCCTTCCAATGCTAACGCGTTAAACGACGTGCTGATTATGCCGGGCAATGCGCAGGAAGTGCAGGGTACCCCTCCTGCACCATCCAACAGCCCTGATGCCCCGCGCACGGTCAATCCGATCTCTGAGATAAACTCTTCCAATGGTTCTACGGCTCCTATTCCATTTTCGTATAGTAACGTCAATGGCAATCTCGGCGGCTGTTACGCTCAGGTTGTGGGGGCCAGTAGTTACTACCGCATTCCTTATTCGGGAGCCTCAGGACGTACGGGCAGCCTCTCACTCCCTATCCAGCTTCCCACTAACGTGGGCGAGGGCCGTTTCCGCGTAGCATTCTGCGTATACGACGCTAATGGCCGCATCAGCAATGTGGTTTACGTCAATGTAAACGTACTACGGCTGGGTACGGGTTCTTTGCAGATCAGCCTGGCCTGGACCACGGCCACCGATCAGGATCTGCACGTGATTGACCCAACCGGCGCAGAAATTTACTATGACAATCCCTATTCTAACTCCGGTGGCGAACTAGACCGCGACGACACGGACGGCTACGGACCCGAAAACATTTTCTGGGATGAGAATGCCCCGGATGGCACATATAAGGTAAGCGTAGTAGACTACGACCGTACCTCCACCCCCAATCCGTTCTTCGTGACCATCAACTCACCCGGAAAATCCAAGACATTTAACGGGCAGACGATCAACGGCAACCGGGTACAAGTAGTGACTTTTACCAAATCAGGTAACACTTACTCCTACTAGAACTGCTCCGATTAACCATCCGTTTCCAACTCTTTTACCACATTTTATATGAGATACCTTTTCTTGCTTGTCTGCCTCCTAACGGAGGTGACAGCAATAGCACAAACTAAGAAGCCGGACAAAATAATCCGGAAAGATAACACACAAATTGAGGCCCAGGTGCTTGAAATAACGGAGACTCAGGTCAAATACCGCCGGTTTTCTAACCTGGATGGTCCTCTTTACTCCATCAATAAAAGTGAGCTAGTGGTGATCATTTATGCCAACGGAGAATCAGAGATATTTGGAAACCCAGGCAATACAACTCCGCAAGGCAATCAGTACAGCACTCCGGCACAAAGACCTGCGGCAGTAACCTCTGCTACAGACGGGGTAAATAACGCCTCATCTGCATTAAATCAGCCTGTTCCGGAACGATTCATGGATACTCCGGAGGCAGTGGTCCCCCCCCCGGCTCCACCCAAACGGGAGAAAGGTTTCTTCGACTATTACGAGGGCGGCTACTGCCGATTTGGTAATTACAACGAAAGTATAGGTGGAATTTACATGGGCTGGGCACTGGGGTATAGGCTCAATCGAGCTTTTTCGGCCGAAGCTCTTCTGGGGTATGGAGCCTATTTTCCTGATCCGCCAGCCGGTCAAATAGGTATTTCCAAGTTATATACCTATTACGTTCTACCCAAACTTACTTATCGCATTCATTTTTCTAAAGAAAGCAACGCAGGTGTATTTTTTTCGGGGGGGGCAGGAGTTCTGGCAACCTCGGGGGAAGTTCAGGACTTGACTCAACAGAGCAGCGCTATCTACCCCATGGACGTACATGCCGGTATGGGGTATGAGATTGGCGGAGGAATTATGTTTGGGAAAGTCGTCAGTCTCTCGGCAGATTACATGGGGGCAGATACCTTCGGAGTCATAAAATTAGGCTTAAAAGTTGGTCTTTAACTCTTTACTGAGGGAATAATTCACAGTGGCGCAGAAAGCGCATTTCCCTGCTATAAAATATGCTTCATAATAAAGAGGGTGGTTAAATGTCTCACATTGAAATCAATATCGCTATATTTGAAAAAAGCATTTGTCTAACCCTTCATACCCTTCCTGTATTATGAACAAATATCTAAAATGGACCGCGATTGTGATTGGCAGTTTGGCTATTCTGGCTTTTGTCGGCTTTAAGTACATGCAATCCTCCACCAAGAAAGCCAGTCCTGAGCAAACCGTCGCCTTCAAGCAGGGCGGAAAAGACGTTACGGTATTCTACTGCCGCCCCTCCAAGAAAGGTCGCGACATCTTCGGCGGCCTGATCCCCTACGGCGAAGTATGGCGCACCGGTGCCAACGAAGCCACCACCTTTACAACCAAAAACGAGCTCGTGATTGACGGCAAGCTGCTGCCTGCTGGTGAGTATACGCTCTGGACCATCCCCGACCGCGACCAGTGGACCGTCATTTTCAATAGCAAGCAGTACGGCTGGGGCGTGAGCATGGACGGCAAAGCCAGCCGCGAGCCCGAGGCCGACGTACTGAAAGTAAACGTACCCGTGGAGCAAACGAGTGCCCCGGTGGAGATGTTTACCATCTCCTTCAACGAAAGCATCCCGGCCATGGAAATGGCCTGGGACCAGACTAAGGTTTCGGTTCCGATCAAGTAGGGGCCACCGACTACCAAATGACCGGCTTTGCGTGCGCGCAGGGTCGGTTATTTTTTTACCAGCTTATCCGAAAGCCTACACCGTGGATGTTGTCGATGCGAATGGCAGAGTCGCCGCTGAGGTACTTGCGGAGGCGGGAAATGAACACATCGAGGCTGCGGCCCATGAAGTAGTCGTCGTCGCCCCAGATGGCTTTCAGGAGTTCTTCGCGCTTAATGACCTCGCCGGGGCGCTCGGCCAGGTATTTCATCACCTCGGCTTCACGGAAAGTAAGTGTGTGCACCGAGCCATTGAGCGAAAGGGTCAGCTTTTGGAAGTCAAACAGGTATCTCCCCACGCGCTGCGGCTTGTCGCCTACTACCGGCAGTGGGGCGCCGGGTTTGGAGCGGCGCAGAAACACTTCGATGCGCAGCACCAGCTCCTGAATACTGAACGGCTTGGTGACGTAGTCGTCGGCCCCCAGGCGCAGGCCGTGCAGCTTGTCGTCGAGCATGGTGCGGGCCGTCAAAAACAGAATGGGAATGTGGCGGTCGGCCTCCCGAATGCGCTGGGCCAGGGTGAAGCCGTCCAGCTCGGGCAGCATCACGTCCAGCACGCAAAGGTCAAAATGCTCCTTTCGAAACACATCCCAGCCCTCCTGCCCGTCGGTACAGTGCACAATATCGTACTCGTGGGCTTCCAGGTTGTCTTTGGTGGCAAAGCCCAGGTTGGGGTCGTCTTCTACGTACAGAATGCGTGCTTTCATCAATGATTAGCTGTTAGCCATCAGCTGATAGCTTTAAGCTTTATTTTGTTGACTATCAATATTTTAACCTATTCTTCAAACTAGTAGCCCATTTTCTATTTGGCTACTAGCTACCTATCACGCTGTAAATCACAGACCGCTATGGCGATGGCAAAGATGCTATAAAAGTCAGGCCGGTTAGTTACTTTTTCGGGATCGTCACCCTAAACTCACTACCCTGACCGGGCTCGCTGGTCAGGTGCAGTTTCCAGCCGTGGGTCTTCACGATCTGCCGCACATAGCTCAGGCCAATGCCAAAGCCCTTGACATTGTGCACGTTACCAAAGGGTACGCGATAAAACTTCTCGAAGATTTTTTTCTGATGCTCCGGCGCTATCCCGATCCCGTTGTCGCGCACGGCCAGTACCACCTTATCGCCTTCATTGTAGGTACGCACGCTTACTTCGGGATTTTTGGGTGAATATTTCAGGGCGTTATCAATCAGGTTGTTGATCAGGTTGCCAAAGTGAAGCCGGTCGGCCTCCACGTAGGGCGAAGTGGCCCGCAGATCCAGCGTCAGTTTTCCTTCGTAGGGCTGCGCTATCTTTTCAATCAGTTCGTGGGCATCGAGCCATTCCAGTTCCAGGGCCAGTTTTTTTCGCTCGGCCTTGGCCATATTCAGTACCATTTCCACTTGTCTTTGCAGGCGCAGGATTTCCTCTTCCACAATCCTGACGTACCGGTTGTACCGCTCCGGCTGCGTGACGATGGCCGGGGTTTTAAGTACGTCGGCCGCTATCCGAATGGTGGAGATAGGCGTCTGCAGGTCGTGCGTCATGTTGTTGATAAAGTCGCGTTGTACTTCCGAAAGTTGCTTCTGCCGCAGAATGACAAATAGCGCGTAAGAAAAAAAGCTCACCGCAATCAGCACCAGCACCGACGACCATATCCAGCCCTGCAGGTCGCCGGCCAGGTAGTTTTCCTGCTCCGGAAACCGGATGCCGAAGTAGTAGGGGTACTTGTCGGTCTTGATCCAATCGGCCGTCGTTACAGGCGATTTCACGTCGTTGCGGGTGCTCATCAGCAGTCCGTAGCGGATCTTGTTGGTGGTACAATCGTAGATACCTACCTCAAAATCAGTGATGAGGTTATACTTCTGAAACGACTCTTTGATAAACTGTTCGAGTACCTCCGGCTGAATGGTAGCGTTGGTATTGACCAGAAAATAATCGGGCGAGAGCTGCTCCACCGGGTTGGCACTCTGCATCACGTTATTAAGCTGAGCCAGGCGCTGGGCCACCTCCTGCAAGGCCACGTGGGCCCGCTGGTTAAACTGCCGCTTGCGTAGGTCAAGCGTGCGGTCTACCCAGTACATCTGCATGATTAACACGCCGACAATAGAGAGTGCCGAAAAGAGCACCAGCCAACGGATTGTTTTCCGGGACATCTGTATAACGAAGTGGTTGGGGGGTAAATTTAAGGTAAATAATTGAGGATGGTATACCCCCGCTCGCGGGAAATGTACCGCTATTTCCCTAACCACCCGCCAGGCCGTACCGGCTCAATCTTGCATTTTCCAAAGTCATAGCCCTCTTTAAGCCTGGCTATTTACGTATAGTCTTTTTTGCACAAAAATGAGGTGTATACGTTTCCCTCCGGTCCATTCCCTCCTATTCCCAAAATAGCGCTTACTCTGAACGTTGCGACAACTCCTCCCAGAAAATGACTGCTTATAATCAACCCCTTATCTAACCCAGGGCACCCATAAACGCTATGTAAACCTTATGTTAAATCATGGCCCAATGTTAAAAATTAACATGACGGAGCCCCGGGGACGGGATACTTTTGCGCAAAATTCACAGGGCGTGAATTGGAAAACAAAACTCAACCAATTGTACTTTTAAGATGAAAAGAAAGCTACTACTGCTTTTCCTACTGTCCTTTGTTTTTTTAACTCCGAAAGTATTGGCGCAACTAACCAACGCGTCTGTTTATGGAGTAGTGAAAGACAACAGCGGCACGCCGCTACCCGGCGCTACGGTGGTGGTCAGGAACGAGAACACCGGCTTTACGGCCGGTATGGTGACCGGCGAAAAGGGCAACTACGCGATCCGTCAGCTGCCCCTGGGAGATTCTTACAGCGTGACTGTCAATTATGTAGGCTATGGTGAACAAAAGACCACCGGCATCCGCCTGAATCAGGGCGACAATATTCAGCTCAACTTTACCGTAAGCGAGCAGGCTACCGCCCTCAACGAAGTGAGCATATCCGGTAAGCCTACCACGGGCCGGATCGATAAACTGGGGGCCACTACCTCCGTGACCGCCAAGGACATGTCGGTACTACCCGTCAACGGCCGAAACTTTACGTCCCTCATGGACCTTTCGCCGGTGAGCAACGGGGGCAATATTCTGGGGCAGCTGGGCTCCTCGACCAACTACACCATCGACGGCATGACCAACCGGAGCCCGCTTTCCAGCGGTACTACCAACCGGGGACCGTTCTCGATCTCGATGGAAGCCATCCGGGAGTTTGAGATCATTACCAACGACTACGACGTAGTCAACGGCCGCTCCGGCGGTGGTATCGTGAGCGTGGTGACCAAGTCGGGTACCAACACCCTGGAAGGCTCCGCGTTTCTGTTCAACCGCGCCGACTGGCTGGCCAGCCCCTACGATACCCGTGGCAATCGCCGTACCAACGAGTTCTCGATTCAGCAGTACGGTTTTTCGCTGGGTGGACCGATCCTGAAAGACAAGATCCACTTCTTCATGACCTACGACGGGCAGCGCGACGCCCGGCCTCTGTTTATTGCCGATATCCGTACATCCGAAGACGAGACCCGCTACAATATTTCGCAAAACTCGCTGGATGCCTACCTGCAAACGGCCCGTGGCAAGTTTGGCGTCAGTGACCTGCCCCAAACCGGTAGCTTCCCCAAAAACCGCTACACGCACACGTTTTTTGGCAAGGTAGACTGGCAGCTCAACGCCAAAAACCTGCTGTCGATCCGGAATAACTTTACCCGCGATATGAACACCCTGGGTGTAAGTGACAACAGCAGCATTAACCTCTACGAAGTGTACGGCAGCCACTTGTCGATGGCCAACAGCCTGCTGGCCTCGTGGCGCTCGATCATCAACAACAACCTGACCAACGAGCTGAAAGTACAGCACCTTTACACGCTGGACGACGGCCGGACCAACGAGCAGCTGCCCTCGCAGAATATCCCCCGCGCCATTGTGGAAAGGGTAGCCTCTACTATCGACGGCAGAACGGTGAATACCACCGTGCAGCTGGGCGGACAGCGCTACCTGCCCGAGCGTTTTGAGTCGAATGTATTTCAGGTAGTCAACAATCTGTACTACAACCGCGGCCGCGTGAGCTACACCTACGGAGCCGACCTGATGCTGAACTACCTGAGCTCGCTGGCTACCAGCGAAATGAACGGCCGCTTCTACTTCCTTGGTCAGCAAAATTTTGATAACCTTACTCCCTACCGCTACGCCCGCGAGGTAGCTGTGGTAGACCCTACGGTGAATCAGTACATTCTGGCGTCGGGTATCTACGGACAGGCACAGATCCGTGCCGCCAAAGGCATGGACCTGACCCTGGGTCTCCGCGCCGATTACACCGACTACATGAATAAGCCCAACGCCAACGAAACCGTAGCCCGCGAACTGGGCCTCAGAACCGACCTCTCGGCGCGTGGCTTCCAGATTCAGCCCCGGGTGCAGTTTACCTGGGATGTAAACGACAAGCATACCGACATTATCCGCGTAGGAGGCGGCGTGTTTGGCTCCAACATGAACAACTACGCCATGGTAAACAACCTGCAATTTGACGGTACCAAGATCTTTGCCGTCGATATTCAGGGTGCCAACGTCCCCAAGCCAAACTTCCCCGCCTACCGGCAGAATCCCGACAGCGCCCCCGGCGTGGAGCTGTTTGATATTCCCGGCGTAACGCGGGTGACGACCATCAACATGAACAATAAGGACCTGAAAATACCGACGGTATACAAGGCCAATGCTTCCTACAACAAGCTGATCAACGACCGCTTCCGGATTGGTGCTAACTTCATCATGTCGCTGGCGCGCAATAACTATATGTACGTAGACCGCAACATGGCCGACGAGCCCTTCTTCCGCCTGGCCAACGAAGCCAACCGCGGGGTATTTGTTCCTGCTGCTACGATCCGTACCAACGGAGTGACTGACTGGACGCAGGGCCGCAAGACCACCAGCGTAGGCCGGGTACTCGAACTGGTGAGCGAAGGCCGTAACAATACCTTCACCTTCATTCTTGACGGTACCTACCGCTACTTCCGCGATGGGCAGATTACGGCCAGCTATACCTGGAACGACACCAAGGACAATACCTCCTACAACGGAAACGTAGCCAACAGCGCCACGCTGTTCCAGATGGTGGTCGACGATCCCCGCGACCTGAGCCGCATGAACTATTCCAACGCGCAGTTTCGGCACAAAGTGGTAGTATACGGCTCATTGCCCAGCTTTTGGGGCGTCAACGTAGGTGTACGCTACTCCGGCCTGGGCGGTACCCGCTACTCGCTGCGCGTGAATGGCAATGTCAATGGCGACTTCGTTAGCTCCAACGACCTGGCCTATGTGTTCAATCCCAACGGCTCGGGCTACGGTGAAACCTTCGACAACGCCTTGCAGGCAGTACTTGACAACCCCAACAACCTGGCCAGAGAGTACATTCAGAACAGCATTGGTCGGGTAGCCGAGCGCAACGGCGGCGTGAATGGCTTCTTCGGATCGTGGGATATCCGGGTTACGAAGAAAATCCCGCTGTTTGGCAAGTCGGGCATCGAGTTGGGCGCTGACCTGTTCAACGTCTCCAACCTGCTCAACAAGTCGTGGGGCCTCACCAAAAATCTGGGCAACCAGAACCTGCTGAACATCTCGGGCTTCAACCAACAGTCCCAGCAGTACACCTACCTCGTCAACTCCAACGTAGGGGTAGTGAACCCCGGTGGAAATCCCTACCAGTTCCAACTCTCGGGACGGTTGTATTTCTAAACCGATCACGTACGCAAAACGGAGCGGGCGGG
>CATMVR010000006.1 GCA_950075905.1 uncultured Persicitalea sp.
TACTTTGGACGCTATTTTCAAAGAAGCAAAATGCGCAATCCATCCTAATGGTTTCAATAGTCAGTCTGGCGGTGGGGATCTTTTTCAAATTTATCAGTCCCATCCTGTTTGATTATTCCCTGAGCCGTGCCGCCGAAATGTCGGTTGGGGTGGGGCTACCCCTGCTGCTCTTGGCTGTGTACGAATGGGCGGTGTTTGGGAGCAAAGTTCAAGACCCGCAGTTTACTGCTTATCAGCAGTGGCTTGCCGGACGGGTGATGCCCAGCTTGGATGAGTCCGAAGCCACTGACAAATCATCTGCTTCACAAAACACATTTGCCCTGCGGGCCATTGCCATCAGTTTTGCGTTGACGGGTTTGGGAATAGCCGGATTGGGAATCAATTCGGGAGAAGATATCGAACTGATTGCCGGGGTGGGGGCGGTGATAGTGGTGATAGCCGCCTGGATCGGGTGGAGTACCCGGACGCGTAACGCTGACAGCGTTCAAAACGCTGTCAGCGTTGAGGATGAATTCTAAACTTTTTTACACAACCAGGAAATGAAACGATTTGGATTAGAAGTACTACTCTTTACGCTTACAACCCTTCCCATCTTTGCCCAGTACACCATCCGGCAACCCAACGCCATACCCCTGCACGGCGAGTGGTCCTTTACGCTCGACCCCGCCGACATGGGCCATAAGGCGGGCTGGTACAGCGATAAGGTACCTACCAACCGCTTTGATAAAGTTACGGTTCCGCATAGCTTCTCTACCGATCCCCGCTACGGTTTTTATACGGGCACCGTCTGGTACCGCAAAACTTTCCCCTGGCAACCGCAAGACGGCAAACGCGTCATCCTGCACTTTGATGCGGCCTACTATATGACCAACGTATGGCTCAATAACCAAAAGGTGGGTCGGCACGAAGGCGGCTACACGCCCTTCCATTTTGATATTACTGAGTATCTCAAAGCCGGGGAAAACCTGCTGGCGGTGTCGGTCAATAACGATACCTGGCAACCCGGTACCATTCCTGGCGGGAAAGACAATAACCAGCCTAACGATTCCTTCATGGGCTGGATGAACTACGGCGGCCTCAACCGGCCGGTGTACCTGACCGTGGAGCCGGCGGTCTACGCCGAGAATCTCAAAGTAGAGGCTACGCCGGATTTGTCGACCGGAACGGCTTTGGTACGGGTGAAGCTGCGGATGCGGAATACCACCAATCAGACCGTTTCGCCCAAAGCTACTTACCAGGTTTTATACAACCGCCAGCCCCTGACCCTGAACTGGAAAGGCGGCGCGACCCGTATTGCGGCCGGACAAACGGCTATTCTGGAAGCTGAAACCACGATTCCCCGAGCGCAGGTTCAACTCTGGAATCTGAACTCTCCCACTCTGTACCAGCTACGAGCCAGTACCGATAGCGATACCCTGACGACCAATTTCGGCATCCGCAAAGTGGAAGTGCGTAACGCGCAGCTGCTGCTCAACGGACAGCCCATCAAAGTAGGCGGAGGCAATCGCGTTGTTGACTACCCTGGACAGGGTTCCATGGAGCCGGACTGGCTGATTGAGAAGGACTTCCGGCTCATGAAAGAAGCGGGTATGGAGCTGCAACGCCTGACGCACTATACCCCCAGCGAGTACTTTTACGACCTGGCCGACCGCTACGGCATGCTCATCATCACCGAAGCCGGCAACTGGCAATTGACGCCGAATCAGATGGATACGGATTCTATTCGTAAAAACTTCCGGAACCAGTTTCGGGAAATGGCGGAGCGCGACTGGAACCACCCCAGCGTCATTGCGTACAGTGTGGGCAATGAGTACCTGTCGGAGCAGCCCGCCGGGCAGCGCTGGACCAAGGATATGATTGCTTACGCCCGCGAGCTGGACCCCACCCGCCTGTACACTTTCGCGTCGATGCGGCTCAATATTTTACCCAAAAAACCAGAGGATGAAGCCAGTCAGTACGTAGATTTTGTGTCGACTAATACCTACGGCAATCACGCCAAAGCCCTGGACCACATTCACCAGCTCTATCCTGACAAACCCATCCTACTCAGCGAGTGGGGTACCCGAGCTGACGGTCCTGATGGCGAGGCCGGACAGGTAGCCCACCTGCAGCACATTGTGCAGGAAATCCGTAGCCGTCCGTACGTGGTAGGAGCCTCCTGGTGGACCTACAACGACTACCAGAGCCGCTTCCATGGTACCAACGCCAATGGCTACCGGCCGTGGGGCATTGTGGGGCCGGATCGCACGCCCCGGCCTGTGTATGCGGTGTATCAGCAGGAAATGTCGCCCGTGACTATTGAGAAAGTACGCTTTGTACCGGGTTCGCAGGGAGTGCACGAGCTGGTACTTCGGGTTAGGGCCAGGGCTGACTTTCCGGCCTATTCGGTGATTAATTACACGTTGGTATCCGGAAATAAAGTACTGCCAATTCCTGATTTGCAACCTGGCGAAAGCAAAGAGATTACTGTACCCATCAAGGGATTTGAGAACAGTGCATTGATCAAAGTAATGAAACCAACCGGGTTCACAGCGGTTGAAAAAACAGTTGATTTAAAATAACCCGCTGGTTTGCGATTGCATTGCGAACCCCCGATAAGCGCGTTTGCAACGCGCAGACAACGAAAAGTAAACAGACTTAAAGAATAACACCCCATGATCACATCCAACCCCACCCATAAAAGAAGCACCAAAAATACCGCCCTTACCGCCGATCTGGTAGTAACAGGCGGCGGTCTGGCCGGTACCTGCTGCGCCATTACCGCCTCGCGGGCAGGCATCCGGGTGATCCTGGTGCAGGATCGTCCGGTACTAGGCGGCAACTCCTCGTCGGAAGTTCGGCTGTGGGTGCTGGGCGCTACCTCGCACATGGGCAACAACAACCGCTGGGCGCGGGAAGGGGGAGTTATTGATGAAATCCTCGTAGAAAATCTCTACCGCAATCCCGACAGCAATCCGCTGATTTTTGACAGCATTCTATTGGAAAAAGTCGTCAGCGAAACCAACATCACCCTACTACTCAATACCGCGGTATATGAGCTGGATAAAGCGGACGATGACCCGGATACAATTGAGAAAATCCACGCCTTTTGTTCCCAAAATTCCACTCACTACGAACTCACCGCCCCGCTTTTTTGCGATGCGTCAGGCGACGGTATTGTGGGCTTTCTGGCTGGGGCCGCTTTCCGGATGGGGGCCGAAGCGCGGGAAGAGTTTGGCGAAAAATTTGCCCCAACGGCCGAATACGGCGAGTTGCTGGGGCATTCCATGTATTTTTATTCCAAAGATGTAGGGAAACCCGTCAAGTACGTAGCACCCAGTTTTGCATTGGACGTAACCGACAAGGTACCCCGCTTCCGCAGCTTCAACGCCCAGGACTTTGGCTGCCGGCTGTGGTGGCTCGAATACGGCGGTCGGCTCGATACCGTGCATGACACCGAAACCATCAAGTGGGAACTATGGAAAGTAATCTACGGCGTGTGGGACTACATCAAAAACTCCGGTAATTTCCCCGAAGCCGAAACCATGACCCTCGAATGGGTGGGTACTATCCCCGGCAAGCGCGAAAGCCGCCGCTTTGAAGGCGACTACATTTTGACCCAGCAGGACATCGTGGAGCAGCGCCCGCACTTTGACGATGTGGCCTTTGGCGGGTGGAGCATAGACCTGCATCCGGCCGATGGGGTGTTTAGCGAAAAGCCCGGCTGCAACCAATGGCACAGCAAGGGGCTGTATGGCATTCCGTACGGTTGTTACTATTCCAAAAACGTTAAAAATCTGTTTCTGGCCGGGCGTATTATCTCGGCTACGCACGTGGCCTTTGGCTCCTCGCGGGTGATGGCCACCTGCGCCCACGGCGGGCAGGCGGTGGGGATGGCCGCGGCGCTGTGTATCAGCGAAAACCTGTTGCCCCGCGACCTGCGTGAGGAAGACCGGATAGCAGTTTTACAGAAAGAATTACTGAAAACGGGCCAGCACATACCCCATCTTCGGCTAAAAGACGAGCAGGATCTGGTACAACAGGCTACTATACAGGCTTCCAGTGAACTAATAGTGAAAGAGTTACCCGAGGAAGGAGAACCGCTGCCGCTAGAATACGCCATGGCGCAGATGTTGCCGGTTGCGGCGGGGAAAATGCCCGCTCTGGTGATTCATCCCTACGCAGACGAAGCCACTGAACTGAACGTAGAACTTCGCATTTGCAGCCGGAAAGACAGCCACTCGCCCGATGTGACACTGGCGAAAAAGGTACTTACGCTGCAAAAGGGACGCAACTGTATACCGGTATTATTTGATGTCGTTTTGGACGAGCCTACCTATGCCTTTCTGGTGGTAGACAACAATCCGAAGGTAAAATTCAAACTGTCAGACCAGCGGGTTACGGGGGTGCTTTCGGTGTTTAATTCTATCAATCCGGCCGTATCGAACTATGGCAAGCAGGAACCAACCGAGGATATAGGGGTGGATGGCTTTGAGTTCTGGTGTCCACAGCGCCGGCCGAAAGGAAAAAACCTGGCCGTAAAGATTGAAGAAGGATTGACCTGCTTTGGCCCCGAAAATATCCGCAATGGCGTGCAACGCCCCACCAGCCAGCCCAACGCCTGGGTGGCAGATTTTCGGGATACTGCCCCGACGCTGACGCTTACCTGGAAAGAAACGCAATCCATCAGCCGGATAGAGCTTTTCTTCGATACAGACTACGACAATCCATCAGAAAACGTCCTCATGATTCATCCCGAAGAGGTGTCTCCTTTCTGTGTGCAGAAGTACCAGGTACATGATGATAGCGGAACAGTTGTGTACGCAAAAGAGGACAACCACCAAACCCGAAATGTCCTTACTTTTGAAGCGCCGCTAACGACGCAAAGTCTGAAAATACGGGTAGAACACCCCTCCGCTACTACACCGGCAGCGCTGTTTGAGGTACGGTGTTATGCTTAAATGAAAATGCCTCTGAAAACAGCGTTTTATAAGCAAAAGAGCGTAGTGTACTTCGGTACGCTACGCTCTTTGTGTTTTGGACTTCAGATTACTCCCGGCTCTTGACGGAAAATAACCTTACTCGGAATGTGATACTACTTTGGGGCCGGCTTCCAGAATCTCACGGGAAGAGCCTTCCTTGAATGTTTCAAAATTTTTAGTGAATAGCTCCGCCAGATAGTGGGCTTTGGCCTCATACGCGTCGGCATCCGTCCAGGTATCCTTCGGAATCATGATTTCTGCGGGGACTCCGGCGCATTGGGTGGGGACTTCGATGCCAAAAATCGGATCGGTTACCGTAGGGGCCTGAGCCAGCGACCCATCGTGGATGGCGTCGATGATGGCCCGGGTGTAGCGCAGCTTTATCCGTGAACCTACCCCGTACGGGCCGCCCGTCCAGCCCGTATTGACCAGCCATACGTGGGTGTCATTTTCCTTGATTTTCTGGGCCAGCAGCTCGGCGTACTTGCTGGGGTGCCACACCATAAAGGCGGCGCCAAAACAGGCCGAGAAAGTAGCCTGTGGCTCATTAACGCCCATTTCGGTACCGGCAATCTTGGCCGTATAGCCACTGATGAAATGATACATGGCCTGAGCCGGGGTCAGTTTTGCTACCGGAGGAAGTACCCCGTAGGCATCGCAGGTGAGCAGGATGATGTTTTTTGGGTGTCCGCCCAGGCAAGGAATTTTGGCATTGGGAATGTACTCAATGGGGTAGGCCGCCCGGGTGTTTTCGGTGATGGAAGTATCGTCGTAATCCACTTCATGATTTTTAGGATTGTAGACTACGTTTTCCAGCACGGTGCCAAAGCGGATGGCCTGGTATATCTCCGGCTCTTTCTCGGCCGACAGGTTTATGGCTTTGGCGTAACAGCCGCCCTCAATATTGAATACTCCATCATCCGACCAGCAGTGTTCGTCATCTCCTATGAGTTTGCGGTTATTATCGGCCGACAGGGTTGTCTTTCCCGTGCCACTCAGCCCAAAAAACAGACTGACATCCCCGTCTTTTCCCTCGTTGGCCGAGCAGTGCATAGACAGTACCCCCTGTTTGGGCATGATGTAATTCATGACCGTAAATACCCCCTTCTTCATTTCACCGGCGTACTCGGTACCCAAAATCACAAACTCCCGCCGCTCAAAGCACAGATCCACACTAGTGCGGGAGTTCATGTGGGTGGTGAACGGGTTGGCCGGAAACTCACCCCCGTTGTAGATGACATAATCAGGTTCGCCAAATTCCGCCAGCTCTTCTTCGGTAGGTCGAATGAGCATATTGTGCATAAACAAGGCGTGGTAGGGGCGGGTGCAGATTACCCTCACTTTGATCTGGTATTTTTTATCCCAGCCCGCAAAACCATCCACCACATACATACGCGTACGGGTATTGAAATAGTCGATGGCGCGCTGACGGTTTATATCAAACGTATGCTCGTCCATCCTGATATTAATGGATCCCCACCAGATATCCCCGGCACTTTCGGGACGTTCGATGATGCGCTTGTCTTTGGGGCTACGCCCGGTTTTGGTGCCTGATTGCAGCATCAGGGCTCCCTTGTCCGAGATGGCGGCGGCTTGTTCGTAGCGAATGGCCATTTCGTACAGTTTAGCCGGTGGTGCGTTTCGGATAGTCTCCTTGTTTTTTAGGCCATACTGGACCAGATCAAAAGGTTTTTCCATGAAATAAGTCAAATGTATGTTGATGAAATACTATAATAGTACCACAAAGGTAGTCATTGTAGGTGATCCTACCTCAAAAGCCTCTTCAATCCGTTCATAACAAACGCTGGGGACTGGCCTTCGTAAAGAATTTGGTATACCGCATCCGTTATGGGCATTTCCACCTTATATTTCTGATTCATGAAATGGATACTTTTAGCGGCGTAGTAGCCCTCGGCAATCATTTTCAGTTCGAGCTGGGCGGCTTTTACACTGTACCCCCGGCCAATCATATTCCCAAAGAGGCGGTTGCGGCTAAACTGGGAGTAGGCCGTCACGAGTAGATCACCGAGGTAGGCAGAAGCGCTCATTTCGCGCTCTCGGGGATCTACCGCAGTCACAAAGCGCCTGATTTCCAGCATGGCATTGGATACCATCACGGCCTGAAAATTATCTCCATAGCCAATGCCGTGCGTAATACCGCAGGCCAGGGCTACTATGTTTTTCATCACGGCGGCGTACTCCACTCCGTATAGATCGGCGAGCGGATGGGCCGTGACGAACCGGCAGGAAAGCAGTCGGGCAAAGTCTTCGGCGCATTCCGGATTGGTGGAGGCTATGGTCAGGTACGACTGCTTTTCCAGCGCTACCTCTTCGGCGTGGCAGGGGCCGGCAATCACGCACATGTCATCCAGGGGTACCCCGTAGGTTTCTTCCATCCAGTCGGTAACCAGCTTGTTCTGGTCGGGTACCATGCCCTTGATGGCCGACACGATCCGCTTCCCTTTCAGGTGAGCGGGTGACAGTTCGGACAGAGGCTCCTGTATAAAAGCTGCCGGAATAGCCAGAATCACATAGTCCGCACCCCGTATCGCCTCTTTTATTTTATCAAAGGCTTTCACCTTTTTGGGCGAAAGATACACGTCACTCAGGTAGCTGGGGTTATGGTTATAAGTACGGATATGGTAAATATCCTCCGCGTTTCTCAACCACCAACGAACCTGTACCTGTGGCTGTTCGCACAAAATTTTGACCAGGGCCGTGGCCCAGCTACCTCCGCCAATAATGGCAATTTTTTCTGATTTTGTCTGATTCATTCTTTTGGGTTGGTCATTGAATTTACAATTCCGCCTGCCGGGGATTCGTGGAAAATGGCCGATGGGCAACTTTTTTTAGCCTACTTTTTGGTGTTACACAAAATAAGTGCTCCGTTAGATAAAAAGTTTGTATCTATTTGAATAAAGCGACGTCTAAACTTTGAAATGATTCAAAAAAATCTTTCTTTGGTAATAGTAAACAAACTCTATCCTTTATCTTAAACAAAACAATTTATGAGCAAATTTGATGATTTGATTGAAATCTACCATGGCGAAGCCCAAAAGATTGGCGTTTCGGTAGACGCAGACCTACTGGCAAAAGTCACCAAAGGACTGGGTCCTTCTATCTACAATACCGATTCGTCTAAGGTATCCTGCGGAGATAAGACCGAGCTCGAACGCGTAAAAGCTAATTTTCTGATCAAGAAACTGGGCTTGGCCGACGGCGCAGAGCTCGACTCCGCCATTGATGAAGTATGCCAGACCTTTGGGAGTTCCAACCGCAACAAATACCGGTCGCTGTTTTACTATCTGCTGGTGAAGAAATTCGGCAAAGAAGACTTATACGCCTAGCCAGGAATCAGGCATAGCCAAGGCTACATGAAATAATACTTTCTGGACGGAATAAAAAAAATCCTTGCGGTACTACCACAAGGATTTCCATTTTCTTAACCTAAACTAAATCGAATTAATACATATACAAAACGCATTAATTAGCATTTTCTTTTGAACCAGCGCCAGGTTTTTTCTCTTCGGGGTTCTTTTTAATGATCTTGTCGTTGTCTTTTAGCCTCTTAGAAATAATGATAAACGGCCCTGAAACTATTTTTTCGCCTTCTTTCAGACCCGAAGTCACTTCAATATTCTCAAAATCGCTGATTCCGGTCCTTACTTCCTGCACATTGGCGTAGCCTGCGCTGTCTACAAATACCACCTCTTTGATGGGTTCCACCCGAACAGGCTTGTTGGATACGGTCTGATTCTGGCTTTCCGGCTGGGGGCTGGTTTCTTCTTTGTTTTCATTTTCGCGCGTCGTAACGGCCGCAATGGGTACCGTCAGAACGTTTGATTTTCGGTCGGTGATGATATCTACCGAGGCCGTCATGCCGGGCTTGAAGGGATAGGACTTCTTGCCTTTTTTAGCCATCAAATCCTGAAAGGATTCATTGAGGATCTTGATTTTTACCTCAAACTCCGTGACGGCATCGGCCGATGAAGCCAGCGAAGAACCGCTGGCGGAGGCAAGTCCGCTGGCGGTATTGGCTATTTCGGTCACTACTCCTTTAAATTTCCGCCCCGTACCGCTGTAAGCATCTACGTCGATTTCGGCGGTATCGCCCCGGGTAACCCGCACAATATCGTTTTCGTTCACATTCACCCGCACTTCCATGTTGTTGAGGTTGGCAATGCGCATCAGCTCGGTGCCCGCCATCTGACTGGTACCTACCACACGCTCGCCCACTTCCACATTCAGAAGCGAGATAATGCCGCTGACAGGTGCAAAAATGGTGGTTTTTCGGAGGTTTTCGGCGGCATCGCGCAGGCCAGCCTCGGCACTTTTTACGTTGAACTGCGCGGCCTGAATATTGGCCTTGGCGGCTTCGATGTCCTGCTGGGCTACCTGGTAGTTGGCCCGGATCTGCTCAAAGTCGGCGGCCGAAATTACCTTATCCTCGTAGAGTTTTTTATTCCGGTCAAAATCGGCCTTGGCCCGGATGAGCCTCGCCTCCGCCTGCGCCAGCGCCGCTTTGGTCTGCTCGGCGGAGGCCTTGCTGGAATTCACACTGGCCTGCGCCCGGGCAAAGAGCGACTCGTAGTTGTCGGGACGGATCTTTAAAAGCAGTTGTCCCTGCTGCACCGAATCCCCTTCTTCTACGTACAGGGCCGTGATCTCCCCCGATACATCGGGGCTCAGCTTCACTTCCACTTCGGGCTGTACCCGGCCGGAAGCACTAACGCGCTCGATGATGTCGGTGCGTTTTACCGTGGCAAACTCCACCTCGATGGGTTTCTCCTGTCCGATCCATCCGGCCTGCTTGGCCACCACCAGGCCCACAATAAGTATTGCCATTACTCCGCCCACTATCCACCATATACGATTTGAAGATTTACGCGCCATGTTTTAGGTTATAATTTATGGTTAAAGACATTATTTGTTGATTTACCCTGTTCGGGCTACAATTACTCGATAGTAATAGGTTTGTTCATGTAAAAGTCCAGAATCTTGGTACGGAACACATAGTCGTACTTGGTCTGGATGAGGTTGGCCCGGGCCTGGTCAAGGTTGGCCTTGGCTATGTTAAATTCGGCTGAGTTGATAGCCCCTACCCCAAAGCGGCTCTCGGCTACCCGGAAAGCCTCTTCCAGTGCCCGTACCTGATTGGCGGTAGCGCTGTACCGTTTGGCGGAGTTGGACATATTGATGTAGGCCTGCTCAACGTTCTGGCGAATCTGCTGGGCCACGATATCAGCCTGGTATCCCAGGTTCTGCTGCTGGATTTTGGCGTTGGCCACTCGGTAGCGCGTCTGGTAGTTTGTAAAGATAGGAATGCGCAGGCTCAGGTTGAGCGATGAGTTGCGGTTAAAGTCCAGCTGATCAAAGTACCCAAAGTACTGCACGGAGCCATTAGGTATAGTCACCCTCTCAATGACTGGAAACGTAAACTCACCCGCCTGCACAAAGCGGGTTTGGGAAGGAATCAGCTGGGTGGTGCTGCCGGTGCCGTCGGCTACAAACCGCTCCGAGGGAGCCGCGCTCGAAAAAGTGGTACTTACGCCTCCGCTCAGAGACAGGCTGGGCAGGCCTGTTGCCTTGGCTAGTTCTACTGACTTGGCGGCCGCCAAAATGCGAAGCTCGGCGGCCTGATACTGGGGCAGGTTTCTCAGGGCGGTATCAAATACCTCATTCACAGTGGCTTCATAGGCCCTAAGGGCAGGGTCTGGTACATTGAGGGTTATTACACTGATATCCTCATTACCCGGTACATTCATGAACTGTTTCAGAGAAAGCTTGGCTAATTCCAGATTGTTCTGGGCATTTACCAGCGACAACTCATCGTTGGCCAACTGGGCCCTTAAATCAAACAACTGGCTCTCGGCCAGGGTGCCGGCATCCACCAGGCGCTGGGTACGATCCAGCTGCAGCTGTGTAGCTTCTCCCTGCCGGTTGGCTACCTCAATGAGCTCCTGGTTGGTTAGAACCTGCAGGTACGCCAGGGCTACATTCAGAATAATGTCGTTGCGGGTAGCGTCCAGGTCTTTCTGGCTGGCCTGCAGCGTGAGGTCATTCTGTTTGATGGTATTTTGCAGCTGAAATCCGTTGAACAGGGTTACGTTGGAGTTGAGGCTGTAATTGTTGAAGCTAACGTTGCGCTGCACAAACTGGTTGGTGAAGGGGTCGATGTTACGACCAAAGCTGAACCCCTGCGAGGCATTGAAGCCCAGCGTGGGCCACCGTTGCCATTTGGACTGGATCAGGTTGTTCTCGTTGGCGCTGACCTGAAGGCCCGCCTGCTTGATCTGGGGGTTGTTCTGCAGGGCGATTTGCACGCACTCTTCCAGGGAAAGTGGCTCACGGACAGATGCCGATTGCGTGGTGACCTGGGCCTGCACCACAACTAGTAAACTCAACGATACGATTAGAATAAGGGTAGTTCTGCGTAGCAAATACTTCATAGTGATACTTTTTTTGGTAATCAATATTACAAGAAGCCTCACAAAACACCCATCCTTTTGGGACGGGCGGTTGTAAGGATTGGTAAAGCGGACTTTTTAGCTGATTAGCTAGGTGTGATTCAGAGACAAAGTTTATGGGAGAGTACAAGCATTACAGAAGAGCACTATTTGATTGTGCTTGTAAAAATCCTATTCAAAAAGTATATATTGCAACCTCTAAGTGTCATCTACCAAACTGCCCTCGTATGTTGTCGCCGCGTATTTTTGCCTGTTTCCCTGGTATTTTATCCCTGTTCAGGGTTGCTATACTTTTACAAAGTTGCACTAGTACTCCACCCGTAGGGGAGAGGTCGCTCAGTGTCCAGGTTCAGGATACAGATAGCCTCACAGGTAAGGCCGACTACCTCTCTACCCCATTCGTTACCGCCGGAGACCGGGTGTACATGATTGGCACACAAGACGGGCGCTTCCCGGATCTGGGCTGGCATATTGAGGGCGAAATGGGCGGGGTCTGGGATCATCCCATCAAGCTCCTCGATGGCTTTACAGCTCAGGTAAAGCTGGACGAAAAGTCTGTTTGCCTGGATCAGGCCGAAGCATTTATCAACTATCCCTACGCCAACAAGCACCGCTACCGGTTGCCAGAGGCGGGGCTGAAAATTGAACGCTTTCAGTACGTACCAGACGGCCTGGAGGCCGTGCTGGTGGAGTATACTTTTTTTAACGAAGGTACCGAACCCCAAACCCTGGACTTTGTATGGACGTCCTATTCGGATCTGCGCCCTACCTGGCTGGGCGAACGTACATCGATGGTAGACGGCTCTGACCGGGCCAATTGGGACGAAACCACCCAGCGTTGGGTGGTGAAAGACAGCCTCAATCCCTGGTTTGTGGTGGTGGGATCTTCCGTGCAGGCGAGTTCGCATGCGTCTTCTTCCGAGGCCTGTGCCTACTCTCCCCGTGGCAAGGGCGCCCGGGCTACGCTGGTGTATACGCTCACGATACCCGCCCACGGAACCTCCCGGCTACCGCTTACCATAGCGGGATCGTACGTATCGGCCGTGCAGGCTCAGAAAACCTTTGCCTCAGCTTCCGCCAACGCCGAACAAAATCTTCTGCAAAAGAAAGCGCGCTACGCCGAGCTGGCTCTAAAGTCAAAACTGACCATTCCGGATAAAGACTTGCAAAGGGCTTTTACATGGGTAAAGTACAATACCGACTGGCTGGTGCGCGACGTGCCCGAGCAGGGAAGGGGGCTGTCGGCGGGCCTGCCCGACTACCCCTGGTGGTTTGGCGTAGACAATGAGTATACCCTGCAAGGTGCGCTGGCTACCGGCCGGATAGACCTGGTGCGCAGTACCCTTGCTCTGATTCACCGGCTTTCGGAAAAGACCAATGGCAACGGGCGTATCCTGCACGAGGTGTCTACCAACGGGGCGGTGTTTAATCCGGGCAATATCAACGAAACCCCGCAGTTTGCCTCGCTCGTATGGCAGGTGTACCTCTGGACGGGCGACCGGGACAAACTGGCCACCTACTACCCAACGGTGAAGAAGGGACTGGCATGGCTGCTGCGCGAAAACGATAAGGATGGTAATCTGCTGCCCGATGGTTTTGGCATGATGGAGATCCATGGCCTGAACAGCGAAATGGTGGATGTGGCCGTGTATACCCAAAAGGCCTTTGCTGATGCCGCCGAAATGGCGCGGGTCATGGGAGAAAAGGACGTGGCAGATCGGTACAGCGAGCTGGCCGACAAGCTGAAAACGAAGATAAATACCGACTTCTGGGTGCCGGAATTGAACTCCTTCGCCGATTTTATCGGTACGCCCCGGCAGGCCCTCCACCTCATCGACGACGCCATTATTAGGGCTGATACGCTCAATAAACCCTGGGCGGTAGCTGAACTGAAAGCAACCCGGCAGCGGGTAGCCAGCCTACCCCCTGACCAGAAGCAGGGCTTTGTGCTGCACCACAACTGGGTGGTGAATACGCCCATGGAAATGGGGGTGGCCGATACCGCCAAGGCCCTGGCCGCGCTCAACACCGGCAGCAAATTCGTTAACCCTTTCGGTGTATTTGTAACAGGAATAGACCGCGACGAAACCGCGGGTCAGGACGAAGGGTCGTTCGGTAAAAACCGCAAGGTGTTTACTTACACGGGAGCGGTCATGACGCTGCCTACCGGGGTGCAGGCCATCGCCGAAAACAACTACGGGCGGCCCGACGAGGCACTCGCTTACCTCAAAAGAATAACCAGATCATTCAGTTACGCGCTGCCGGGCTCTATCTACGAAGTATCACCCGACTACGGCATGATGACGCAGGCCTGGAACCTGTATAGTTTTGCGGTGCCTATTGTGCGGCAGTTTTTTGGCATCCGGCCGCAGGCAGACCAGCAAACTATCCGGATTCAGCCCCAGATGCCTTCTTCCTGGAATAACGCCAGCCTTGAAAATGTGCAAATTGGCGACAATGAGCTGACGATGCATTTTGAGCGGCCGGCCGGGGGGCAACAGATCCGGCTGCAACAAACCAAACCCGAGTGGAAAATTGAGCTGGCGCTGCCGGCGGGCAGGTACCAAAGCTGGGAACTGGATGGCAAAGCAGCCCGGCCACGACGCATCGGGAACTTCGACGTGCTGCAAGTGAGCGGCGCAAACCGGCTGCTACGGGTCCGCTGAGGCGTCCATTTAATAAATAGCCTCACTCTGAGGGAATAATCGCGCAGAATAGCTTTTCAGATACAATAAAAAACGATAAATTGGGAAAGATTGTCTCCAACCGATTTTAGTACGATGAATTCCTCTGATTTGATATGGATAAAGCTGGTTTTGATTACGCTGCTGGGTATTCTGGCCAACGGTACGGCGATTGCACAGCGTAGCCATTCTGATAGCCTCGACCGCCTGCTGGCTCAGCCCATGTCTGATACTGCGCGGGTAATGTTGCACGATGACATAGGAAAATCACTGATGTACTCCAAACCGTTGGTGGCGATAAAGTATCTCAAAATGGGAATTGGCCTCGCTGAGCGTATCAAGTATCCCCGCGGCCTCACTCGCACCAAAAACCGGCTCGGGTCGGTCTATCGTATCATTGGCAACTACGCCAAATCGCTGGAAGCCCACATTGATGCCCTCAAAGTAGCCGAAGACAACAACGACCGGGACGGCATGGCCCGGGCTTACAACAATATTGGGGTACTGTATTCGGTGCAGAACGATTCCCGCAAGGCAATAAATTACTTCAATCAGACCAAAACCCTAGCCACGGAGCTCGCTGATGCGGATCTGCTTGAGATTGCCCTGACCAACCTCGGATCAGATTACGCTTTGCTTGGTGTGCTGGATTCGGCCCGGTACTACACGGAAGCAGCCTACCAGATGGCGGTGCTACGAAATGACAACAGTACCAATACCCTGCTGATTAATCTGGGCAATATCAACTACCGGCAAAAAGAATACGCTGCCGCCCTGGATTATTATCGAAAGAGTATCCCGGTTTCGCAGGTCGCTCAGGACAACAACAGCCTGAGTATGACGTATTTCGAAATGGCGAGGGTGTTTCGGGAAATCAACCAGCGGGATTCGAGCTTGTA
Source organism: uncultured Persicitalea sp. (assembly GCA_950075905.1). Classification (GTDB taxonomy): domain Bacteria; phylum Bacteroidota; class Bacteroidia; order Cytophagales; family Spirosomataceae; genus CATMVR01. The sequence continues at coordinate 15,012 of CATMVR010000006.1, forward strand.
CTACGCCGAACAGGCCCTCAGCCTGGCGGGGAAGGTCGACAACCCCAGGATCATGCTGGATGCGGCCTTGCTGCTGTCAGAACTGTATGAGCCCTTTGATCTGGCCCGGTCATTCAGCTACTACAAGGTAGCAATGGAAGCGCGGGATCGAGTATTCAACGAAGAGAAGATGAAGCAGATTCATAATCTCAGTTTTACCGAGCAATTGCGCGAGCAACAGCGCGAAAGCGACCGGGTACTGTACGAAAGCCGGGTACAGAATATTGGGCTGCTCCTGGGTATCGGGGTTGTGATGGTCATCGCGTTTTTACTGTATCGAAATAGCCGCAGCCGCCACAAAGCCAATATCCTTCTTAGAAACCAGAAGAAAGAACTGGAAGATACCCTGGCAGAGTTGAAAGTGACCCAGATTCAGTTGATTCAGGCGGAGAAAATGGCCTCTCTGGGCGAACTGACCGCCGGTATTGCCCACGAAATTCAGAATCCACTCAACTTTGTAAATAACTACTCGGAGGTAAATGTAGAACTGATCGAAGAGATCAGGCAGGAGCTGGACAAGCAGAATCTTGACGAGATAAAAGGAATTTTGGGGGATTTGTGCGAAAATCAGAAGAGAATAGTTACCCACGGCAAAAACGCCGAAGCCATTGTGACTGGTATGCTGCAGCACAGCCGCCGAACCAGCAGCGTGCGCGAAGCGACCGATCTCAACGCCCTTGCTACCGAGTACCTGCGGGTGGCCTACCACACAATGCAAGCTAAGGAGCAATCGGGTCAAATAACCCTGGAAACCAAATTCGACGCAGGTTTACCCAAACTGGCCGTTATTCCCGGTGATGTTGGAAAGGTAATTCACAACCTGATCAGCAATGCGGTATATGCAGTCAATAAAAAGAAAGAAAAGGGTATTGAAGGCTATGAGCCCCGCATCTCGGTTACTACCGCTACGAGGGAGAATTCCGTTGAAATAGTTGTCAGTGATAATGGGATCGGTATGCCCGACAACGTGCTGCAAAAAGTATTTCAGCCTTTCTTCACAACTAAGCCGGCGGGGCAGGGTACGGGTTTGGGGCTATCGTTGGCGTATGACATTATTACACAGGGGCATGGCGGAAAACTGAGCGTGGAAAGCAAAGAGGGGGAGGGGGCCATATTTACGATTCGGCTGCCCGTACAGGACCGGATTGCACAACCTGCCTGAACAATTTTCCCAGAATAATTTCACCTACCTAATTTTTTTATGAAAAATTCAATTTTCTACACACTTGCCTTTGTACTTGTTGCCACGGTTACGTACGCTCAGGCCCACCGCGACGCCGTACCCGGCGAAGAAGGAATCGATACTATTTCCCTGGTCGTAGGCCTGGTAGTTGGTGTTATTATAGGGTACCTGATCGGCTCTCGGGCAAAAAGGAAGTAGGCACAAAAGTGGGCTGGGGTACTCTCAGCCCGCTCTTTTTGGTACATGCCGCAGACTGATCAGCAAAGGCACAATGTGCCCCTTGTGCTCTCCTTTTAATAAAAAACCAATCTTTTTTTCCTTATAACTTACCCGCTGGTAGGGAATGAGTTCGGTGCCGAATGCTTCCAGGGCGCGGTTTGCAAAGCTTCCCTGGGTGGCGTTCATCTTCGCTACGTAGCTTTCGATATCGACCGGGTTTTCTGAAAACAGAAATAACCAGTATTCGGTACCGGTTTCGTTGGTGAGCCGGTAAATACTGTCGATATCCTCAGCGGGTAATATCAGCCTGGTGTTGGCACCAATAAAGGGGCTGTCCTGGTGACTCCTGCCTGGGGTAGGAAACAAAACACTGGCCGTGGCTTTGGCGTCGTTAGCAGCCACGAGGTAGAGGTACCCTTTTTGATCGATGATATCCGCGTAAAACTTATACTCCGTTCCTGAGGGTTGGGGCTGGCTTAGGGAGTAGGCCACCATACCATTACCCTCGCTTCCCATTTCAAAGCTTACCAGGTTGTCGGCCCGGTAGGGAGGGTAGTTGATCGTTACATCCGCCGAGAGCTGAATGCGGTCGGTGTCGTTGGCTGGCTGCGCGTAGGCCTGAAACCCGTACTTGGCGTAGGTAACGAAATCTGTGTAGCTGATCCAGAAAAAACCCTGGTCGCCCCAGTCTTCCCCGTAGCTATTGACCGCCTTAAAAGCCCCTTCGAATTTGGTATCATCGTAGCCTACTACGCATACCGCATGGCCCCCTTTTAGGTCACTATCGCCTTTTGAGGGGTCCCAGAGCGCGTAGTCTTCGGCCGATTTAAAACCCAGCCAGACCAGTAATTTGCGCCAGAAGCGCTGCCAGCCGCCCAACTCTTCGAAAGAGGGGGTAATTTGTATTCCTACAAGGATGGGGGTTTTCTCTGAAAGTGCCTTTTTAGCGGCTGTTACGACATCGCCCCGTTCGGTCAGGTCAAAAATCTTGATATAGTCCAGAATCCGGGAGTCTGGCGATGGCGGTAGCGCTTGATTATTACCACAGAAGGGGTATCCCTGCTCGCTGTATGCAGCCACGCCGGTTTTTTTCATGAATTCGAGGGCGGCTGTGATCTCAGTGCCGGCCATACAGCTCAAATCGGTAGAATCTTTGATGGCGTTGTAGAGGTAGGAGGGGGAAAAACGCAGCTCGTCAATCTTTTTTTTGTCAGTGATATCCAGCCGGATGGCTTCCAGAATAGTACGGGCGTAGTAGGCCGACGACACCGCCACGCAGGTACCCAGCTGGCCCTGATCGATCACAGAGGGTACATAGGCCGACATATCCACGGACCGGGGCAGAGAGTCAGTGGTAGTCAGATAGGATTTCTTGATGGGGATTTTCCGGTAGGCATCGTCGTTGATTTTGAGCCCCTGCGCCCGCGCAGCAAAGTTGGACAGGAACAGCAAAAGAAACATCAATGTACTTCGCATGGAATAATAGGTGTCTGAAAACCGGCTCATTGTTTTACTTTACCTCTCATCACTGGCAGCTTTTTGTGTCGATCTCCCAGACGGGAAACTGTTTTTTATTTACCTTTCCGAGCACGTCATTCAACTCGTTGCGGGTACTTCGCAGCAGACTATTCCAGCTGACTCCCTTGATTTTGGTTTCGGGGGTAAAAAGAGCGTCAAAAGAATTTTTGAAATTCAGCGTAAACAGCGAACCACTCACCGGGGCGGCGGCCCATACGGGCTCGTCTTTGCGGGCGCTCGCTACTTTGATCACGCCGCATTCGGCTTTCATCAGTTTTTCCATGATGTCCCGGCTACTACCGGCATCGATGCTGGTACCCCGCGGTGGGGGAATAACGGGCACCTTTACCGTAGTGTTGCGGCAGTCGGCCATCACGATGTTCAGGCGTCCGCCTTTCTTTTTCAGGAGCTCGCCTACTTCGTCGAGCGAAACGGGTTTGTCTTCCCAAATGGACCGGATGCTCGAAGGCAGTACGGACAAAATATTGCTTTCTTCCAGTTTCAGGGTAGGAAACTTACTTTTGGCGTCCGGGTAGTATCCCTGGCCAGAGTAGTAGAAAAACAGAATATCCTGAGGCTCGACCCGCAGCGAGTTGATTTTCTCGCGCAGCCCATCGGCGCCTACGGTACCCCCCATGATGTACTCTTTCTGAATTTTGTATTTTATGCCAAACACCAGGGTTTGGATCACATCGTTGATCTGCTTTTCATCGGCCTGACTGATCCGGCCCAGGTTGTTTTCTTTCTCGGCCTGATCGAGTACCAGCAGTGCGTAAAGTGTCTGAGCGTGGCCGTTGGGGGTTCCTGCCAGCAGCAAAACGAAAAATAGTAGTAGTTTTTTCATAACGTAAAAAGGAGGTTTGGTGTCCTTACTACCCGTATAACGCAGTCGGGGAAACGTCTGGTTCTTATAAGTGGAAATTAACCTTGGGATGAGAGAGCTAATTGTAGGTAATGTTTTCAAAATTCTCAGGCCTGAAAGTGGATCAAAAATGCCCACGGACCCAAAATCTGCCAGGGAGCTACCTTTGGTTTTTGAATTTTTTGCAACAGGTATCGTCTGGCTGTGGGTAAGAGTACCCGCTCGGTTTCTGGGACTAGTGTGCAAAAAAATACTTCCGGGTTGCTACGAGAGGAGGCGCAAGGAGAAAAAGAGCACTCAGGTTGATCAGTACCACATTGTAAAGGGCCCCGTAGTAAAGGGAGATGAAAGAGTCAAGAATAAACCACGAGATCAATCCGTACCACAGTGCGAAGTAGGCCCATTTTTCCTGCTTTTTGAAGGCATTTTCCGAGATCATGATCATAAGTGTGTGAAAGCCAACAATGGTAGCGCCTATGATTCCGAACAGCCATTTTTTGAACGCCGCGGTACCTGGCGGCAGGGATGCTCCCTCAAAGAAAACCTCGCGAGTGTAGTGGTTATGGGGGGCAAAAAGAAAGCTATCGCCCGCCAGGGCAATCAGTAAACCGATGACCACAATAGCGGCATTCGCGTAGGTCAGCCACTTTTGCCAGAATCGAAAATGCTTGGGTTCCATCGTACTTCTTTTGATTGAGCTGGCTTAAACCTCAAATCAAGATACAAAAAGTTTATCTATAAAAAGCCCGGGCCGAAGTGAAAGTCTCTTCATTGGCCCGGGCTTTTTAGGTTAGGGTGTTCGCGATTCAGGGTTTCAGGTACTTATCAAACCAACTCAGGTAGCGTTCAAACCGGTCTTTCTGATAGCTGGGTACCGTGATGCCGTGAAACTGCCGGGGGTATACCACCAGCTGGGTGGGTACTCCCAGGGAGCGTAGCGCCTGGTACATTTGCTCGGTGCCGGCAGCGGGCACATTAAAATCTTTCTCACCCACCATAAACAGCGTGGGTGTCTTGATGCGATCGGCGTGCAGGAACGGAAACCCTACTTTGAGATAGTTGTCGATACCTTTCCAGGGGAGTCCCAGTTCGTTTTCGTTTTGCAGAATGTACTGATCCACCCCGTAAAACGACAGCTGCATGGATACTCCGGCCCCGCTTGCCGCTGCTTTGAAGCGCGTATCGGTGGCGATGGTGGCGTTGGTCAGTATTCCCCCGTAGCTCCATCCGCCCACGCCGAGGCGCTCGGGGTCGGCAATGCCTTTTTCTACCAGGTAATCTACCGCGCCCAGCAGGTCTACCACTTCCAGGTGGCCCCAGTCGGCGTTGATGACTTTGGTAAAATCGAGTCCGCGCCCGTTGCTGCCCCGGTAGTTGACGGCCGCCACCGCGTAGCCGCCCGCCGCCAGCATTTGCCGGCTCAGGTCAAAGCCCCAGTCGTCCTGGCCCACGGGTCCACCGTGGATAAAAACGATCAGCGGCAATTTTTGGCCGGTTTCTACCCCCGGGGGTAAAAACAGTAACCCCGAAACCCGGGTACCATCCTTACTGGTCGAAGTGAAGCCCTCCACCTTGCCCAGCTGCAACGGCGCCAGGAAGTCGTCCTGATGGGTGGTGAGGCGGCGGGGGGTACCTTTTTCGAGCGCGTACAGCTCGGTGGGAAGGGTAGGGTTGCTGATGGCCGTAAGCCAGCCGCCGTTCGGGTGTTTTTCCAGCTCCGAAAATACGCGCTCGCCGCTGGCCTGTTTGGTCGAGGAATTGCTCTGAATATCAAACCGGGCAATGTAGCTTTGGCGGTCATCTTCTACCAGCCCCATTACGGCCTTGCCGTCGGGCGACCAGCGCGGCGTGGATACGTCACGGTCCAGCCCGCGCGAGAGCATCCTGGGCATACCGCCGGCTACGGGGATGGTCATCAGCACCGACTGATCGTACATGGTATACGTTTCAGAAGTGGAGCGCAGGTAGGCAATGGTCTTGCCGTCGGGGCTCCACTGCGGGCTGCGGTCGGCTCCGGCCCAGGTGGTAAGCTGGCGCATGGTGGCTCCCGGGGTGGCGTCCATGACCCAGATATCGGAGTTGGTGTTGCGGTCGGGATCTTCGGTGCGGTTGCTCACAAAAGCAATCTGCTTGCCGTCCGGCGACCATTCGGCCGAGGTTTCGCTGTACTCACCGCGCGTCAAAGTATCGAGTTTTTTGGTAACGAGGTTGTACAGGTAGAGGTGGGTCGGCTCGCGCAGCAGGTACCCCTCTACATCCTGCTTAAATTTATAGCGGTCCGTCACGATCGGGTCCGGGGTTTTCTTGTTGGTGGTGGTATCTACCAGCTGCCGGATCGCCAGCAGAATGCGGCTGCCATCCGGCGACCAGGCGTAGTCTTCCAGGTCGTGCTTCAGGTTAGTGAGTTTCTGGGCTTCTCCACCGCGGCGGTCCATCAGCCACAGCTGACTTTTGGGCAAGTCTCCGCGCGACGACACGAAGCTCAGGTACCGGCCGTCGGGGCTCCACCGGGGCTTCGATTCGCCGTCGGGGCTGTGGGTTAGCTGCACGTTTTCTCTGCCGTCCCAGCTTACCATCCACAGATCGGAGGTACGTTTGTTCGCAGCCGAGTCTACCGTTGACAGTACGTAGGCTACCCATTTACCTTCTGGCGCTACCTGCGGGTCAGAGATGCTTTTGAGCCGGTATACGTCGTCAGGTTGTAGTTTTCGCTTAGGGGTGGTTTGGGCGTAGAGGCCACTGGTAAAAAGCAAAAGAGAGAGCAGGATAAAAAAGTATTTCATGAAAGTCGGTCAGATAAAATGAACGTATTGTATGACGGTAAAACCTGGCAAAATCAGAATTGTTGAGAATAGTACCCCCCTACACCACCAGCCCGATCCCGAACAACACCACAAAAAGCAGCGTCGACAGGGCCATTTGTTTCAGGTAGGGGTCAAGCTCAGCGGCTTTGCGCAGGCGACTGATGGCCAGTCCGTTACGGATAAAAAGCGGGAAACTCAGCAGGAAGAAGAGCTGCGTGTAGTGCGAGAAATGGGTGAGGGTATACAGCAGGATGCAGCCCATGCCGGTGAGCAGGATGAGCCAGTGGTACACCACGGCCCGATCGCGGCCCAGCCGCACGGGGATGGAGTTCTTTCCCGTAGCTTTATCAGACTCAATGTCACGGATGTTGTTGATATTCAGTACTGCTACCGCAAACAGCCCGCAGCTCGTGGCGGGTAGCAGCAGGTCCCAGTTCCAGATGAGCGTATGCAGGTAGTAGGTACCCAGCACGCCTACCCAGCCAAAGAATATCAGCACCGACAAATCGCCCAGCCCTACGTAGCCGTAGGGGCGTTTGCCAGCGGTGTAGGTAATGGCTGCCGCAATGCAGGCCAGTCCAACGCCCAGAAATACCCAGAATACCTCCGACGAGGCATTTTGCAGGGAGATGTACAACAGGCTGATGCCCGAAATCAGCGACAGGCCTGAAAACAGAATAATGGCCCGCCGCATGGCCGAAGCGGTGATTTGCCCGGAGTGTACCGCCCGGCGCGGGCCCTCGCGCAGGTCGCTGTCTTTGCCACTGACGGCATCACCGTAGTCGTTGGCGAAGTTGGAGAGTACCTGCAAAAATATGGTGGTAAGTACGGCCAGAAAGGCTACCATGCCGCTGAAAGCACCATCGGCATAGGCCAGGAAGCATCCCATCAGGATGCACGAAAGAGCGAGGGGGAGGGTACGCGGACGGGCCGCTTCAATCCAGGGATTCATTATTTGAGGCTATCGGCTATCGGCCTGGCGGAGTTCCGCGATCGGCTTTCAGCACTTTTTTGATTGAACAAATTAAATGGCAACAGACTGGCAGGAAGAAGTGCCAGTCTGTTAATAATATCATTTTGAGATCCTCAAAGTCATTTGCCAGGGTACAAACAAAAGCCGACCGCCGAATGCCGACAGCCGATGGCCATTTTTTATAATCCTACCGCTTTCTTAAATTCCTCATCGGAGGGCTTTACGCCCGAGGCGAAAAAGTTAGTCAGCTCGCCCTGCTCGTTCACTACGTACTTGCAGAAATTCCAGGTAGGAGCCTTGTCGTTCCAGCCGTTGAGCTCCTCAGTAGAGAGCCACTTGTACAGCGGGTGTTGCAGTTTTCCCACTACGTCGATTTTGTCGAACATCTGGAACGTAACGCCGTAGTTTTTCTGACAGAACGTAGCAATCTCATCCTCCGCGCCGGGCTCCTGCCCGCCAAAGTTGTTGGCCGGAAAGCCCAGCACCACCACGTCCTTCCCGTACTGCTCATGGAAGGCCTGCCAGTCGGCGTACTGCGGCGTGAAGCCGCACTTGGAGGCTACATTGATCAGGACTACCTTTTTGCCTTTGTACTGGCTCAGGTCAATGGTTTCATCGCCCACCAGGGCTTTCATTTTAAAATCGTGCAGGCTTTTGGTACCTGTGGCTTGTTCGTCTGGACGCATAGCTTTTTCTTTTTTATCGGCAAATATTCCCGATAGCAGGGTGGTTAACATAAGCAATGTAATTTTTAGAAAGCTCATAAGCTTGCTGATTGATAGTTATATGGCCTCACGCCCGCAGTTAGCCCACATAGGCCAGCTACCTACATACGTTCTGGCACTTCTATGCCCAATAACCCCATGGCGTGGCGGATTGTTTTGGCCACCGAATCTGAGAGTGCTACCCGAAACTGCACCGCCACCGGATCGGGATCAGAAAAGATGGACAGCTCGGCGTAAAACTGATTGTAGAACTTGGCCAGTTCGTAAGCATACAGAGAAATCAGAGCGGGCGAAAACTCCTGCCCCGCCGACATTACCCGCACGGGATACTGCGACAGGTGAAAAATGACATCCTGCTCGGCGGGATGAATTTCGTAGCCTTCGGCCGGAATGGCCGCCGCCAGTGCGTTGGCTTCGGCCTTGCGCAAAATGGAGCGTACCCGAGCGTAGGTATACTGAATGAAGGGTCCGGTATGTCCCTGAAAATCAATAGATTCTTCGGGGTTGAAGAGCATGCGCTTCTTGGGGTCTACTTTCAGCAGGAAGTATTTTAGGGCCCCCAGCGCCAGCAGGTGGTAGAGGTTTTGGGCTTCTTCGCTCGCGAAGTCCTCAATTTTACCCAGCTCGCGGGTGCGGTTTTCGGCGGTTTGGGCCATTTGTCCAAGCAGGTCGTCGGCGTCTACCACGGTACCCTCACGGGATTTCATCTTGCCCGAAGGCAAATCTACCATGCCGTAGCTCAGGTGAAAACACTCGTCGGCGTAGGGGCGTCCCAGCCGTTTCAGAATCGCAAATAGTACATTGAAATGGTAGTCCTGCTCGTTGCCCACTACCCACATGTAGCGGTCGTTATGAAAATCGCTGTATTTTAGTTCGGTAGTGCCCAGGTCCTGCGTAATGTACACTGAGGTGCCGTTGCCACGTAGCACCAGTTTCTGGTCGAGGCCTTCTTCGGTCAGGTCAATCCAGACAGAATTATCTTCTTTTTTGTAAAAAACACCTTTTTTAAGCCCCTCCTCGATAATATCCTTGCCCAACAGGTAAGTGTCTGATTCGTAGTAGGTCTTGTCAAAGCTTATTCCCATGCTGTCGTAGGTCTTCTGAAAGCCTTCGTAGACCCAGCCGTTCATCTGCTCCCAGAGCGCTACGGTTTCGGGCTCGCCTTTTTCCCATTGAATCAGCAGATCCTGCGCTTCCAGAATCCAGGGGGCTTTTTTGGCGGCCTCCTCCTCACTCATCCCTTCGGCTACCAGCTGGGCAATCTGCTTTTTATACTCTTTGTCAAAAAGCACGTAGTACTTTCCGGCCAGGTGGTCGCCTTTGAGACCGGCCGAGGCGGGAGTTTCGCCGTTGCCCAGCTTTTGGTAGGCCAGCATAGACTTGCAAATATGGATGCCGCGGTCGTTGACGAGGCAGGTTTTTATGACCTCGTAGCCATTGGCTTTCAGGATGCGGGCCACGGAGTCGCCCAGGCAGTTGTTGCGCAGGTGACCCAGGTGCAGGGGCTTGTTGGTGTTGGGCGACGAAAATTCCACCATCACCGACTGCCCGTTGGCGGGTAGGGTGCCGTAGTCAGCATCCTGGTGTATGGCACTGAGTACATCCAGCCAGGTTTCGTCTTCGATGGTCAGGTTCAGAAACCCCTGCACCACATTGAAGCCTTTCACTACCTGCGAGTGCGCGGCGAGGTACTCACCGATGGTCTGCCCGATTTGCACGGGGGAGCGGCGCAATGCTTTGGTAAGCGCAAACGTTACAAAAGTATAGGTACCTTCAAACTCCTTTTTGGTGGGTTGCAGTACAAATTCTTCGACTGTCGTCTGGAAACAGGCCTCGATGGCGGTTTCAATATCTTTTTTAAGCGCAGCTTCGATGGTCAATGACATACGGTAAGAATAAACGATTGGGGCGGGCCGATGCTGCCCGCGGGTTCTACGCACAAAATTAGGGCAAAATTCCGACCTTGCCTGCACATGTCACAACCTAATTGCGCTTTGATCGTTTAAGAGTCGGAAGAAATATGTTATCTTTCGCTAAGTATCAAAGGATATGCCTTTTGTGAACACGTACCCCCATGTTGAATAGATCGTTACTAAAAAAATATTGCCTTTTTCTAAGTTTGCTGCTGGCGTTGGCCCTTTTGCCCGGTGGGGTTAGCGCCCAGCTCCAGCAAACCAACCGCATCGAAATGCCCACCCACGAGCTTACCAATGAACAATTTGATGTTTTTTCGCTCGGTGAAGATGGAGCGTTGATGGTGGTGCGTCGGAGCAACTACCTCGGCAACCGCGATGAGGACTGGATATTTACAAAATACGACACCACGCTGCAGGCAATCTGGACCCAACGGTACAGTATGGATATCCGTTATATACCGGTGATGTCGTACCAGAACGCCTACTACGCCTACTGGCTGTTTGCTGAGCCGGATACCGATCACTTCCTCTTTATGCAAGTCGACCTGGAACGGGGTAATATTGACATTCATCGGGGCAACCTGCTGGCTAACGTGAACGTCAATCAGTTTAAGGTCATCGGGAGCAAAGCCCTGGTGGCGGGTTACTATCGCAACCGCCCGGTGGTGATCGTGCATTCGTTTTTTGACCATACCACGCGGGTGCTGCCCGGCCTCTTTGAGCGTAATATGGAAATCAATAACGTGGATATCAATGAGGTGGATGGCCTCATCAATGTAATCACTTATGCCATTGTCAAAAAAGAGTGCCTCTTTACCATCAAAACGTACAACTACGAGGGTAAGCTTCTGAAAAACACCGTTCTGAAGCACCCCGATTACAGCCTAATCTCCGGGCAGATCGTGCCGCTGAATCCCGATGACTCGTACCTTATCGGCAACTACTCCGATGGCTGCACCCCCTTTTCGCAGGGGCTGTACGTGACCCACATTGAAGACAACGTGCCGGAGGTACCCCAGTTCATCGAGTTTTCGGAGTTGCAGAATTTCTTTAATTTTATGAAGCCCAAGCGCCGGCAACGGGTGCTGGACCGGATCGGTAAGCGCAAGTCGATGGGCAAGGAGAACAAGTTTCGGTACCGTTTGCTGGTGCACAACCTCATTCAGCTGGAAAACGAGATTGTGCTCGTGGCAGAAGTGTACTACCCCAACTACAAAACCAACAGCCCGGCTACCTTCAACGGCATGAGCCGGCAGTACATGCGCTCCATGGACGGCTACCGCTATACCCACGCCATTGTGTGTGGCTTTGACCGAAACGGCAACTTTCTGTGGGACAACTGTATTACTATCAAAGACCTGACCAGCTATGAGTTGCAGGAGATGGTACAGCTGACCCCCATCGATGACTATTTTGTTTTGGCCTACCCGCAGGTACTAAAGGGAATAGAGTACATTTTAGCGGGATTTCAGGATTCCCTTGGTGGACAGATCGGTCCAGAGAGCAATTTTCGTGACCTCTGGAGGGAAGAGGCCCTAAGGTACCAAAAGTTGATGGCCCAGACATCCACCTGGGACATCGGGCAAAAAATGTCCCTGATCATCAACTAGATCGGA
>CATMVR010000007.1 GCA_950075905.1 uncultured Persicitalea sp.
TACCTGGCTTGGTGAATTTTTGCAGAAATCAGATGGTAAACCCACCGTTCTTTTTGTGCACCACCCTTTGACCGACAGCGACGGCGCTCTGTTGGATACGGACAAGCTCATTCAGATCATCCGCCCACATCAGAAAGTAAAGGCGGTATTCTACGGGCATTCGCACGAATACAAATACGATACGCTCGACGGGATTCACCTCGTGAACCAACCCGCAGTTGGCTACAACTTCTCGGATCAGGAACCCGTGGGCTGGCTTTCGGGCAAGTTTCGCAAGGAGGGGGTAGATCTAACCTTGCACGCCTTTGCCGGCAACCGGCAGGAGCACGAAAAGACCAGGTCACTTAGCTGGCGATAATCCATGTTTCTTACTAGTGGGTAGTACCTAAAATAAGAGAGAGGAAACCAGCGGTTTCCTCTCTCTTATTTTAGGTATATATAGGCAAAAGACATTACTTGTCTTTCTCATAGCCCTGCATCTTTACGATTTTGTTATAAAGTCCCAGTAGCAGGAAAGAAGGTGCCCATTGGCCCACAAACGTGGAATCTTTTTCCCGACCCATAACCTTAAAGGCAGCTGATATTGCCATTGAGCCCAACGCGGCCCACAGGAACGTATCAGATGGTAGGCGCGCGGTATAGTCTTCAATGGCAGCAGCTACCGGACCTTCTTTGTGTTGTGGATTGTAGTTGTCTGCTTTTGCTTTTAGATCGGCACCGTTTGATTTTAGTTTTTCAGTAGTTTCCATAAAGTAATTAAGGTTTAAAGTTTGAGATATAGATAGTAAAGGCCCTGTTTTACCAATTTGTTATCACTTTTCCACAGCGTCTGGCCGGGTTTACCATCAGCCATACAAGTAAAAAAAGTATACCATTGGCTAATAGCCCACCCGCATATATACCATTACGTACCTTTTTCCTCCACTGTCTACGCCAATATTTACCTTTTCAATCCGGTCAAATTTCAAACGGCTCAGATCATTGCGACTGTACGGACGGGCATTGAGGTAAAACTCGGCCTCGTTGTTTAGATCTGTGATCAGAAGAGTATTGTCCGGCGATTTTCCAACGCCTTCTTTCTTTAAGGTCGATTCGGCATTAAGACCCTCCATAAATCTTTTAGGGATGGGTGTGTAGGTGAGGGATTTCCTTTTTTTGAGAAATTCTTTCTCCATCTGGTCTTCCAGGTGCCCAATCTCGTTTTCCTGTCGCAATGCCAGCGCTTTCTGGTACGACTCCTTCATGTTGGTGAGCAGGGGTTCGGGTGGCGCAAAGCCCATGCCCAGCAGGCGGGGTCCCACAAAGCCCGTATATCCTTTGATGGGCGTGTAGTCGTCTTTGAATACCTCACCGGTACCGTTCTGACCGGTACTGAGGTGCATGAAAAACACCAGCGTGGTCAGGTAGAGCTGCAAGGGATCGTAGTTCAGGCGGTTGATGCGCATCTCAGCGCCCTTTGCTTTCAGCGCCTCGCGTACGCCGTGGATATCCTCCCAGGTTGCCGTAGGCGGGATGGCCCAGTAAAGCGTGTCGCCTCGTTGAAGTACCCACGGGCTCTGGGTGGTGTCGGCCGGCATCGCGGAGTAGGTGCTGACCGGAATTTTCGGATAAGGACAATACCCGAAAGTCATGCTACTCAAAAGCAGCATGAGCGAGAATATGCCCAAACTATGAATCGGGAAATCAGGTAAAGTTCTTTTCATGAAGAGAGCCTTTGTAAGTTAGTCTGAGCAGGTTAACTTACAAAGAAGCCCTAAGCTATCCAAATCTTGACCCTGTCGAGTATCTGACGGATGAATCGGGTCGGTTGGTATGCGGAAAGTTTTTACTTGATTACCAACCGGGCAGAATCACCAAAGTAGGAGATGTTATCTACCTTCACCATTTTGCCACCCAGGGGGAAAAAGTCGCCGGGCTTGAAAGAAGGATCAAATAATATCTGCTTGTTCGAGGCTACGTCTCTTACCATCAGATTGCACTTTTGGGTATAGTTGGCGTTGACTTCATAGGGATGGTCCAAAGCGATTTCTTACTCTTTGCCTTCAAGTCTGAAGCGGCTGCCCCGCCATTGATTCAATTGCACCACCACGAGCAGTTGTTTATCCCTTGGATCTTTGATCCCATACCCTTGACTGGTAGGGACGAGTTTTAGAGATAGATGCATTTCATGTGCTTTTCCTTCATAAAAATAATCATAAACCACCTTCAAAGCTTCCAGAGAGTCATCGGAGTAATGGGCATCAAAATCGGTCACTTTGTATTCAAAAACCTTATCATCACTAAAATCATTGTTGAAATTCAAATCGGCAATGATGACTTTCCGGTTGCCAGGATAGAGGGCCGATACAATTGGAAGGCTATTGTTGATGTCGTTGCCTCTGTAAAGTCCGGTTGTGTCAAGTTTATAGGCTTTCATTAATTTATCAAATTCTTTTTCCGAAAAATACCCTTTTTGATAGTTCGTAACACTTGACTGACTCCTTTGTAAATTTTGCAGGTACACCTGCACGTCCATGGCCTCGGGTACACCTTTGAAAGCTCTGGTATTAGTTATGGCCATACATGGATACGATGCATTAAAATGCCCTTCAACACTTCTGTCAAACGCAAGTCGAATAGTATCCTGCCCAAAAAGTGATGGACTGGTCAGGAGTAGGGCTATACCGAATAGAAGTATTTTATTTTTCATAATCGTACAGAAAAAAGCTTACTTACTGAATACTGAGATAAACTTTTTACCATTTTGAGTTTTCAAAATAGTTATGTGGTCAAGTTGGTCAAAAGGCAGTTGATTCAGCCTTTCGAAAGTTGAAGGCTGACCATCGAGCATAAAATCGGCTTCCTTGGTCAGGTCCGTAATCAGTAGGGTGTTATTTTCCGATTTGCCTATCCCTTGTTCCTGCAAAATAGTAGGGGCATAGCTGCCTTCTAGGTATCTTTTGAGATAGGTGCTGCTCCCATAACTACCCCCGTTCATTTTCAGAACCTGTTCTAAACTGTCTTTGGCATAGGTACCTCTGTTATTTTTTTTCAGGGTAAGGGCCGAACTATAAGCTTGTTTTAACTGAGAATACAATGGTTCCGGGGGTAACTGACCCATGCCCAGATAACCAGATTTTATGATGTATCCCGAATATCCTTTCACCGGGGTATATGAATTATTTTCATCGCCAATCCATCCACTGCTGTTTTCAGTCTTAATCCCCACTTTCAGAGAAGTCATGAATAGGTTTAGAGGGTCATATTTAAAGTTACTAATGACCATCTCACTTCCGAAATTGCTTATTTCAGCCTGGATATTGGCCAGAACGCCAAGTGTAGCCCGAGCCGGTACTGCCCAAAAGAGGGTATCGCCTTTCACCAGTACCCACTTTTGGGGTTGATTTTTCACCGTATCCGTATCAACCGGTGAGGGTTCGCTAAGTTCTGGACTTTCCGGAGCTTGGGGCAGTTCCTCTTTTGTTTCGCCTGCCTCCATTTTTATCTCAGGCTCTTCCTCCACCAGCGCACTTACCAAAGGCTTCACCGCCTCAGGAGCTATCTCCACGAGCTTTTGTTTGTAGGGAGCCACAAAAGCAGAAGAAATGTAAAGTCCACCCAGCAGCAGCGCGTACTTACCCCATACCCACTGGGGCGAGGGCTTGCGGTTCATCATCCTGATGCGTTTTTTGAGCAGCGATTGGGCAAAGGAAGTAGTCAACGGTAGCTCTCGCGTTTGCAGGGCGGTTTGCAGCAGGCTGAGCTGGTACTGCTTTTTTTCGTAGCCTTCGGCCAGCACGGCCTGATCGGCCATGTATTCCAGATTACTCTGCACCAGCCTCTGATGTACCCAGGCAAAGGGATTGAACCACAGGGCGATTCGTTGTAGCTCGGCCAGCAGTAGGTCGGCGCTGTGCCACTGCCGAACGTGTTCGCTTTCGTGGGCCAGAATGTGCCGTAGGTCGTGTGGACTATGGTAATCAGGGTTGCAGACGATCCAGCGAAAGAAAGAGTAGGGGGAAGTGGTAGCGGCGTTACGAACCAGCCGGGTGCCGGGGGCTAGCGGCTCGGAAGGGGCCTTGCGCAGCGAGCGGATCAGGCCACCTAGTTGCATGAGAAAGCGTCCGATCATGAATAAAGCTCCGCCAAGGTAGATCAGCATAAGCCAGTCGGCTACCGCCCAACCGGAACTGCCTTCGGACAGGGTAGCCGGGATGGTAACATGTTGTACCAGCTTTTCAACGGGTGGCGGGGCTGCCTGAACGAGCGCCGGCAAGCTTTGGTGAAATTCCTGCTGCACTTTTTCCGGCCCCCAACTCGCCAGTGGAATCAACGGCAGCGACCAGGCGGCCACGACATTGAGCCAGAGCAGAGCCCTATTAACTTTCGAGAACGATTCAAACTGAATAAGCCAGCGGTAGCCCAGCGTCAGGGCGGCCAGCAGCAAGCTTACTTTGAGCAGGTACGGAAAAAGCATGGATAATCGGGTTTAGGTGGGGGTAATTTTATAGTAGCGATGCCTGGCTTCTCTACGAGGGAGAGTCTTCTTCAATCATGCGGATGATTTCCCGTAGCTCGTCGGGACTGACTTTCTCATTTTTGGCAAAGTAGGCTACCAGGTCCTTGTAGGAGTGGTTGAAGTAGTTATTTACCACTTTGTTGAGCACGAAATGATTCTGGTAGTCTTCCTTGCTGATGGCCGGAAAATACTCATAGGTATTACCATACTGTCGGTGCGCCACGTAGCCCTTGTCTTCCAGCTTGCGAATAAGCGTCGAAAGGGTGTTGTAGTGTAGCGGCGGATCGGCGAAGTGCGGCAGCATGTCTTTGACGAAGGCTTTCTCCATCGCCCACAGCACCTGCATGACCTCTTCTTCCTTGTTCGTTAGTTTTTCTGCTTCCATGACTCTAAGGTACTACTATATTTGTAGTTAGCAAACTATTTTTGTAGTATTTGTAAAAAAAACGCTCTGCAGTAGAAATAGAGCCTGCATTAGTTTTTTAATTTGAAGTGCCCATGATACGCTTCGAATTGCGTTTATGTTTAAAAATAGCCATCTTTATGGAGTTGTTTTGAAGTACGCAAAACAATTGAAAGACTTTATTAGGAAAAAAGCATGATTACTTTACATCCGCAATATATAGAAGACACGGCCGGCCAAAAATTAGTGGTACTGCCCCAAACTGAGTTTGACGCACTTTTGGAAGAACTGGAAGAAATAGAGGATATCAGGCTTTATGACGAAGCCAAGAAGGATACTGAACCGTCAATTTCGATTGATGAAGCTTTTGAAATGATTGAGAAGCAGCGCAAACAAGGCATTTGATGGTTTATGAAGTGAGGTTAAAAAGGAGGGCTATCAAAAGTCTCCAATCCCTGCCCGAACCCTACTATACTCGTATTAAAGCAGCGGTATATGCGCTGGCTCAAAACCCCCGCCCGTCGGGTTGCAAGAAATTGAAAGGCAGAGATGCCTATCGGATTAGGGTGGCAGATTACCGAATTATTTACGAAATTTCCGATAGAATACTTGTAGTAGAAGTAGTGGACCTAGGTCACAGAAAGGATATTTACGAGTAGAGCCGCGACGTGTCGCGGCTCTACTCGTTTTATGAAAGTACCAGAGGCACGAAAAATCTGGTTGCTCCGGAATTTATTCCGGGGACCTGGCGGATTCTATCAATCCGTATAGCTCTTAAAAAGCAGCGAAGGTTGCGCCTCGGCTTCCTTGCGGAAAGCCTCCCAGTGGGTGTTGAAGAAATCATTGACTTTGGCCAGCACATTTTCGGAATACTGCTCCGCGTCTTTGATCATTTTCTCATCGTCGGCATTGGGCGCAAAGGGCTTACCACCGGAGTAGGGTGAGCCCGCTGCGGTGTAGTACGCATCGCGCCACACGGTAAGAGCCGTTTGCCGGAAGGGGCGGCCGTAGCCCTGCTTGTCCATGGGTTTGGGTTCGATCAGGTAGCGGGTCGCTTTTACGCTGTCCTGCATGGCTTTTACTTTCTTGCCCCAGCCCTTCCAGGCCTCACTTTCGGCGTTTTTGACCTGATCGGCCATCACCTTCAATGCATTGTCGGCATCGTTGAGGCGATCTACGGCGGCGGTCAGCTTTTCGCCGGTTTTGGCGAGGCGGTCGGCCATGGCGCGCCGGGCCAGAATGGCGTCTTTGGGGTACTCGAAGCGCGGATCGGCCAGTACCTTCACCATCGTGGAATCTTTCAGGTCGTTATAACTGATCACCACTTTGTAGGTGCCCGGCATCACGGGTAGGCCGGTAGGCTCGGGCGATTTAGGTCCGGGTTTTTTGCTGCCGGGCTGCCGGATACCCTTTTCCCGCAGGTCCCAGGTCATGCGCTGTATGCCCACAGTATCGGGCTTGTCCATGAAAGAGCGAATCTGCTTACCGGCCGCATCGTACACACGTACCTGCACGGTATCCATCTTAGCTTTTTTATCGGTGCTTTGGGTATTCAGAAAGTACGTCAGGCGGGCTTGCCGGCTGCGGTTATCGGCCTGGTAGAGTCCGTCACCGCCCGAGCCATAGCCAGGTACGTCTTTGGTTTCGGCCAGGTAGGCATCGGGGGCCACGAAGGCAACCAGTTTGCTATCCAGTAGTTTGTTGGACGAGGCTATTTTGCGCAGAGGACGAATATCATCCAACGCATACAGCGAACGCCCGAAGGTACCAATGATCAGATCCGCCTCCCGCTCCTGAATGGTCAGGTCCATCACACTCACAGAAGGAATACCGTGCTTCCACTGCGTCCAGGTTTTGCCATCGTCTACGCTCACCCACAGTCCGTGCTCGGTACCGGCAAAAATCAGCCCCGGTACTTCGGTGTCAGGCAGCACGCTCAGGGCGTAGCCACGGGCTTTCTTGTCGTCCATAATTCGCTCCCAGGTTTGGCCGTAGTTGCGGGTGCGGTAGATGTAGGGAGCAAAATCGCCCATCCGGTAGTCGTTGGCTACCACGTAGGCTTCGGCGGCATTGAGTTTGGAGGCTTTTACCTGCGGAATCCAGGCCTCTTTGGGCAGGCCGGGCAGTTTGTCGCGGAGGTTGGTCCAGGTTTTACCGCCGTCGCGGGTCAACTGCACGTGACCGTCATCAGTGGTGGCCCAAATCACCCCTTTTTCTTTGTAGGAAGGAGCAATGGCCAGAATCGTTGTATTGTTTTCCGCCGAAGTAACGTCCAGCGAAAGTCCGCCGCTTTCGTCCTGCTTCTGCTTTTTGGGGTCGTTGGTGGTCAGGTCGGGCGAGATGATCGTCCAGCTTTTGCCTTTATCGGTACTCTTGTGCACAAACTGACTCCCGTAATATATGGTACTATTATCGAGGGGGTCCTGGGCAAGGGCGGCGTTCCAGTTGAAGCGTAAGCGGGTGTTCAGGTTAGGTGCCGACGGACGAAGGCTGTAACTCTGTCCGGTTTCGGCGTCGTAACGGCCCAGGTTGCCGCCCTGCGACATGGCATAGCCATAGCGGGCATTGTCGGGGTCGGGCAATACGTCGAAGCCATCGCCCCCCCACAGGCCCTGCCAGAGGTAGTTGCGGAGGCCTTCGCTCATCCAGGTATAGGCCGGACCGCGCCAGGAGCCGTTGTCCTGCAAGCCGCCGTATACATTGTACGGAATCTCATTGTCGACATTGACATGGTAGAACTGCCCGATAGGGATACTTTCCCCAAAAATCCACTTCTTGCCGCCATCGCGCGAAATAGTGATACCGCCGTCGTTGCCGTTGATGATAAAGTTGGGATCTTTGGGATGAATCCAAAGCGCGTGGTGGTCGGCGTGGGCCTGGTTGAAGTCGGCTGTGGTTTTGAAGGTCTTCCCGCCGTCAATGCTCACATTGACCGTCTGCCACAGGGCGTACAGCTTGTTTTCGTTGACCGGATCGGCAATGATGTCGTTGAAATAAAAGGGCCGGTTGGTGGCAATATCGGGGTCGTCCGTCACTTTGGTCCAATTGAAGCCACCGTCGGTGCTGGTGTAAAGTCCGTTCTTTTTGGCTTCTACCATGGCGTACATCCGGTTGGGGTTGGCGGGCGAGATGGCTACCCCGCAGCGGCCGTAGTCGCCTTCGGGCAGGCCCTGCTCTTTGCCGAGTTTTTTCCAGGTTTTACCACCGTCGTGGGTCAGGTACAGGCCCGAGCCGGGTCCACCCGACTGGAAGTCGTAGGGCGTGCGCTTGTGCTCCCACATCGCTACCAGAATTTTCTGCGGGTTGGAGGGGTCCATGATCATATCCGCCACGCCAGACTTGTCGTTGGTATACAGGATTTTCTCCCAGGTTTTGCCGCCGTCGGTGGTTTTAAATACGCCGCGCTCGGGATGTTCCGAATAGGGGTTGCCAATGGCTCCGGCGTATACTACCTCAGAGTTGGTAGGGTCGATAATCACCCGGTGGATGTTGCGGGTTTTTTCCAGGCCCATACGCTGCCAGGTTTTACCGGCATCCAGGGTTTTGTACATCCCTTCACCAATATTGATAGAGTTGCGGGGGTTGCCTTCACCGGTACCTACCCACACTACGCTGGGGTTGGATTGCTGAATGGCCAGGGAGCCAATGTTGAGGGTAGGCTGCTCATCGAATATAGGCTGCCAGGTACCCCCACCGTTTTCTGATTTCCATACACCACCCGAAGCGGCACCGGCGTAGATGATGTTGGGGTTGCTTTGTACGGCTTCCACAGAGGTGATACGGCCAGACATCACGGCCGGGCCGATGCTGCGCACCTTCATGGCTTTGAGCAAATGAGAGGGTAGGGGTTGGGCGAGAAGGGTGCTGCTCAGTGTCAGTAGCACCGCAAGCATCCCCGCACTCAGGGAGGATAGTTTCTTCATTTGGTTTGGTTGAGAGTAGAGTTGAGAATGGTACGAAAAGCTAAAAATACAAAAAGACCGTCGCTGACGGTCTCTTGCTATGACAATTTTTAAGAAGTTGTACTTTTGGTATCCATAGCTATATTTTGGCTAACTGCTTTTCCAACTCTGCCAAATGATCATCGGTGAAGTCGTGGTGGGTCACAAAGCGTACCAGGTGCTTGCCAAACGTCACGGCCTTGATGCGCAGCATATCCAGCCGGCGCACGTAGTCGGCGGCCAGCATGGTGTTGGGTAGCTGGAAAATCACGATGTTGGTATCTATTGGATAGACGTACTCTACCTCGGGCTTGCGGTGCAGCATGGTACCGATGGCCCGGGCGCGGGCGTGGTCTTCTTTTAATCGCTCTACATGATTGTCAAGAGCATAGATGCCCGCGGCCGCCAGAAAACCCGCCTGCCGCCAGCCACCACCCATTACTTTGCGAAAGCGCCGGGCCTTTTTGATGGTATCGGCCGTACCCAGCAGCAGGGAGCCCACCGGGCAGCCCAGCCCTTTAGAGAGGCAGATGCTGATGGTATCAAAGAGCTCGCCGAATTGCGCGGGAGTCTCGCCGGTTTCGACCAGGGCGTTGAACAGCCGGGCACCGTCGAGGTGCAGGGGAATGCCGTGTTCGTTACAGACCTGCCGGATATCCTTTATTTCGTCCAGATCGTAGTAGCAGCCACCGCCCTTATTCATGGTGTTTTCGAGCGACACCAGCCGGGTAACGGTAGAGTGCACGTCGTGCTCGGGACTGATGGCCCCGGCTACCTGCTCGGCCGTCAGGCGGCCCCGGTCGCCATCGAGCAGCTTTACCGACGAAAACGAATTGAGCATGATACCGCCGCCTTCGTAGAGGTAGATATGCGACAGCTTGTCGCAGATAACGTCGCTGCCGGGTTGGGTATGTACCCGAATGGCCAGCTGATTGGTCATGGTGCCGGATGGGCAAAACAGGGCCGCTTCCATGCCAAACAGACGGGCGGCTTTTTCTTCGAGGGCGTTGACGGTAGGGTCGTCGCCAAACACGTCGTCGCCTACCGGGGCCGACCACATGGCCTCCTGCATGGCTTGGGTGGGACGCGTGATGGTATCGGAACGAAGATCGATTTGCATCAGAAATGAGTGGGTTGGGTTCTACGAAAATTTCGCGTGCAAAGGTAGTGGTAAATGGGATAGGAAAAGATAGGGGTGTCTGGTACCGCCTTTACGGGCGAGACGCCCGTACCACATTAAAAACTGACGGCCAGGCTGGTGGTCAGGGCGGCGTTGGTACGTTGTAGGCCATCGGGTGAGTCAAATATGGCGTCTTTGCTTTGGTATACCTTCCCTTCGATCCGGAACAGGGCATTGGGCCGGATGGCGAAGCCGTAGCCCAGGGTGTAGCCAAAGGTACGGAAGCCGTTGGGGGTACGGGTGTCGATGATTACCCCGTTGGGATCCTGATAGTACTCCACCCGGCCGTTGAGGGTACCGCGTTTAGAGGTTTTCAAACGGGCATTCACCACCGGCGAAAACCAGATAAAGCCCCCATCTCCCTGAATGTTACCGTTAGGACCCACGGGCCGCTGCTCGGCCCCGATGTCGAAACCCAGAATGAGGCCAAAGGCCTTTTCCTCGTTTATGATGGCGTAGAAGTTATTATAGAAGCGATCCTGTTGCAGCGAGTCAGGTTGGTCGGAGCCCAGAAAACTACTCCAATTGAGCGTGAAGTTGGACGAAGCACGGTACTGGATCTGCGTGCTGAGTGCCTGTCCTGAGTAGCCTGGGAGTGTCCGTACCCGCTGCCAGCCGTTGACGAGGGAGGCCAGAGCGGTGAGTTTGCCGTTGGCATTGGTAAAGGTCAGCTTAGCCCCAGCCAGGTAGTAGGGCGAGTTTTCGGCCACAATGCTGCGCGTGAGCGTCCAGCAGTCTTTACTCACGGCGCTTTCGTAGCCAATGTGTGAGGGCAAAAGGCCTGCGTCCAGCCAGAGATTGACATTGTGGCTGATTTTTACGCCCACGTTGGCTTCGTAGATATTCTTGATCAGATCTTGCTCATCCGCGTAGTTGTACTGGGCGTAGGTACCTACCTGAACGGCCAGGTTGCTTCTGACCCACTCGCTGACGTACGCCCCTTTCAGGTAAGCATGGTTGATATTCACCTCCCGGTTTCTTTTATGATTGTACAAAAAGCCTGGTCGCTCCTGATCGGTACGCGGGGCTGTGAAGTCTTGGACGTAGTAGGCTTCCACATAGCCGGAAAAGACAATTCGCGCGGGAGATAGGATTGTCACTTCTTCCAGGGTGGAATCGACCAGCGGAGGATTCTCTAAAACCTGAGCGAAGAGGGTAGGGAAAGAAATAGCAAGCAGCAGGGTGGTAAAGACTATTTTCATGAATATAGCGATAGGTTGATCCTACATCCTAAAAATTCTGTGCCCTGCCAGGGCGTTGGACGAGGGAGATTTTGGCTAATCGGGCTTTTTGTTTGGGTTGCAAAAGCGCAAAGTAGTAGGAATGGAAAATCAGGTGCTCTATGTATTTACGAATAGTAATGGAATATATTAATTTCAAATGCAAAGAAAGGAAGCACTACAAAAAATAACCGGAGGGCTGTTGCTCACCGCCGGTTCACCTACCGACACCCGTACATTTCTTGCCAACGACCCCTTTCTGCACGACTTCCTGCCCCGCTGGCACAACGCCCTGGCGTACAGCCTGAAAGTGCTCGACAAAATGCCCGCTGAGCTGTACGAATATAAACCCACCCCGGCGCAGATGACCTTCGGCAAGCAGTACACCCACGCCGCGCACTGGAATACCTTCTTTATTGGAAATATTGTGGGCCAGCCCCCACTGCCCGAACCGGCGAGCGCCGACAAGGCTACGGTTAAAGAGTACTACACCACCTGCCACCAGCATTGTACGGCTATTCTGGAAAAGCTGGACACCTCCCAACTCACCAAAACCGGCTACGGCACCCACGACTACTGGAAAAAACATACCGGCCGCGACTACCTGCTCCGGGCCTTTATGCACATAGCCCACCACCGGGCCGAAACGCTGGTGTACCTCCGCCTGAACGGCATTGAGCCGCCGTTCTTTGAGTTTTGAGGAGAATTGCCTGTTTGTTATACTAAATTCCTCCTAGTCAATGGCAGCTTCCCACATACTGCCATTTTGGTCATAAATAAAATACTTTTTCTGAATCAAGAAGCCGTTGCGGGTCGTCGGGCTGATGCTAGCTCTGGGTGATACTGACACTACTTTCGCCTGGTTGGTGGCCGGATCGAACTCAAATACTTCGAGGGCATTGGCTATGTAAATTTTACCATTTGAACCGGCAGTCAGGTAATACCGGCAATGGTAGTCATTCTTAAAGGTAGTTTGTAGCTTCCACGTACCGGCGTCCGGATCGTACTGATAAATACTGGCCGGGCTTCGGTTGTAGGTATCCTCAACGGTAATTGCATAGATTTTGCCTGAAATTGAACATGCTCCGGCAAACAAGCTGTATGAACCGGATAGCATGTTGCTCTGAATGACCTTCCAGGAGTTCTGAGCCGGGTCAAATTCCCATAGGGATCCTTTTTTATCACGGTCAAAGAGATACCCTTTGTTATTTGTCCCGCAAAGAATCAGGGGAACCGATCGTGCCGAAGGATTTTCCAGAGCAACGTTTTTAGTGGATGACCACGTGTTTTTTTCCGAATCAAACTTCCAGAAGGTCAGATTGGCGGGGGAGTTATATCGTGTGTATTCAATCACATAGGCCGTATTGTTGATTATCATAGGGGAGAGGGTAGTCTCATTACTTATCCGGCCAATAGGAAGATCATTCAGACGCTGCCATTCGTAGGGAAGGTCATTGAATTTATATAGCTGCCAGGGCTCGTTGTAAGAAGCCTGCCGTATTCCATAGCCTGTATTACCAATCGAAAAAGTTGCCGCCGGACCCTGGAAGGAATTGAAGGGAAAGCTTTGGCTGGGGGTACGTTTGATCCAGGAGGCGCGGTAATCGAACGGTATAGAATAGCTATCCTTCTGCTGGGCAGCCGTGACTTCTACCTGCACTGAACTCATAGGCCGGGGAAACAAGCCTTCGATGGGGTCAATGATGATTTCGTTCTGATTGTAGCTGATGATCCGGGCCGTGTAGCCGGCAAAGGTAACGGTGGGCCGGGAAAAACCGCTACCCGAGATCCTGACCTGGGTATAGTTCGTACCGGGTACGGCTGCTACCGACTGGATGCGCGGTGGCGACATGGTGAAGAGTCCGGGAGCGGGATCGGAAGTGACGCTCTGGTATTGATTACTGCGCACCACGCGGATACTGGCTTCCTTGAAATCAATCTCCGGGATTTTGACCTTGATCTCGGTACTGGTCATGTCAGACACCGGCACCGGCATGCTGCCCCAGCTGCCATTTTGGAAAATCACCTTCCAGTAGGCTGGATCACCCCGGAAGTTCAGGCCTTTGATCGTCATGGTTTCGCCGTAGGTACCCGTTGCCGGGCTGATGCTCGTAATCACCGGTTTTGACGTATCGATTTTGACGTTGATCTCCGAAGTAGTTTTTCCGGCCACGGTCTCCACCGTCAGCTTTGAATTATTCTCGTGCACCGTGCGGGGCACAATACACTGGATGGACGTAGGGGTACTGGCCACCACCTTCCATTTTTCTGAATTGGTAGTCTGACCTACCTGAATGGTACTGGTCAGGTAGCCAAAGTGAGCGCCAGTCAGCGTGACGGTATCCCCCCAAACCACAGTCTCGGGGTGTATGGATTTGACGACAGGCAGCGGCGATCCCTGACTCATAAACGAAGTAGGGGTACCATAGACGGTGTAGCCATCCGAAGTGGTTACGAACGATTTTACAAAATAGCCAGAACCTTTGGCCATACCGTAGTCGGCGGGGGCCTCAAAGCTGGCCTTCACTTTCAATGGGCCAAGGGTTACCTTTTCCATATCGGCAGGTGCGGCTTCCAGGTCTTTCAGGGGCCCATCACCGATATTTTTTTTCCACCACACAAAGCCGTGGTCGGTGATCTCGCCGTTGCCGGGCGAAATAAGGCGGGCCCGGAAAATTGCTCCCGTTTTATCATGAGTAACCACCGATGTTTCCCGAAGTTGGGGGTAGTCGGCGGGGTCGGTGAGTTCATCTTTCTGACACGCCAGCAATATACCTGACAGGAACAGAACCGGGAGACGGAGATGTAAATTTTTAAACACAGCGGTGTTGATTTATTGTCAGCGATAAATTATCCCCACCGAAAACTGCACGGAGTGGCAAGGGGCATAGGATAGTGAAAATTTTCTGATGGCGTTGGGGTACTGGTTGGGATCGAATTCGTGCGCTTTGGCAATTCCCTGAACCGGCCGCTCGTAGCGCCCGTCCACAAATCCCTTCCACTTTCCGAATAGTGGAAAGCTGACGCCAGCCGTTCCGGCCAGGGCAATGGCCATACCGGTAGACTTAAAAAATGGAAAGTTGTAGGTGTTCACTACCTTGTTTCGCTGCTTCTCTACGGTGTAGTTACTCTCAGAACCCAACCCGATAATGAAGGAGGACCCAACCGCCACGTAGGGTGTTAGTTTGCTCCCCGTGAAGTTGTACCTAAACAGCAGAGGTACCCGCAGCGACTCCATTTGAATGTACAGGTTCTGTTTTTCGGTCTCGTAGTCGCCCGGAGAATCCCTGATTACCCGATATGATTTATATTGGAATGTCTCGTACAGATAGTCCAGTCCGGTTTGCAGGGCAAATCTTTGTGACAGGCCGGGCCGCCAGAGGAGCAGCCTGAGCGATGGCATCGGTATAAACGGCTGCGTTGGATTTAAATCTGTCTGGTTGTTCAACAATTCACCGCCCGGTAGGCCCAGGGTAGACCGGCCCCAGCTAAGACCAAAACCTACCGCTACTTTGATTTTTGCCTCCGCACTCCGGGTTGGGCGTGCAGCATCCTCATCGCGGCACTGATTGTACACTTCAAACACCCTGATCAGGCCCAGGTCTTGTAAGCGGGCACGGGCCAGGCTGCTTTCCACGGCCGGGCAGTCGGCCATCAGGGTATTGCGGAGCAGGTTGGCAAACTCACGGGTGGGCAACCGGTAGGTGTAGCCCTTGCGGGTAAAGGTGGTGTCGCGGGAGATGAGCTCAACGGGTGGGTCCTGGCTTTTTTGTATAAAGTACCGGCCGTTGGTTTTGAGCAGGGTGGCCTTGCCCTTAACCAGCACTTGCGCAAACACCAGAGCACCATCCACAAGCATGGATTCAAAAATACGGCCAGAAGCAAAGCCGTACCCCGTCAGCTCGTTGGGTTGAAAGCAAGCCAACGGCGCTTTGGAGTCGACCCGGTAGCAGCAGGAGTGCGTCTCCTGGCCATTTTCGGCGTAGCGTACCAGCCCGTGCAGGGTATCGCCGGGCATCCTGACAATGTAGCCGGGCTGGTACTCGCGCTGGTAGTCGCTCCGCTGAGCCTGGGCGGTGAAACCCCAGAACAAGATCATTAATAAAAGAGGATTTTGCTTTGTGATCATGGAATATAGAGGGTAGGGCATGTGGTATCCTGCTTTTCTAATGTAAGGTGACTTCCCAGAAATTAGAATTAGAGAAAAGAAACGCCTTATTCTGAAACGCAAATCCTCTGGCCCCACTTATTGAATTATTATCGATGCTGTTGTTCTGAGAAAGTACACTTACTTTATTGGTACCAGGATCGTATTCAAACATTTTGGCTTCGTACCCAATATATGCTTTACTAGTAGTGGCTCCTGTGAAAAGTTGAAAAAAAGAAGAGGGGAAATTAGAGGTAAAGCTGGTTTTTAACTGCCAGTTAGTGGTGTTTAGGTCATACTCATAGATGCTTGCCAGGCTTCGATTGATATAACTGGTTACAATGCCATAGACTTTGTTATTGATGGCAAAAGTTCCCGAAAAATAGTTGTTGTCAGTTGGCTTTAAATTTGTTTGTTTGAGTTCCCACGCTTTTTTTGCCGGATCAAATTCCCATAAACTTCCGGTTTTTTCGTTTGAAAAAAGATAGCCTTTGGTATCATTGTTGCACACAACTAAAAGGCTGTTTTGGGATGAATATATATCCGTATCCGGCACCGGCAAACTTTCCCAGGTTTCCATTTCAGGATCAAATCGCCAAAAACTGATACTGCCTGAATAGGAAGGCTGTGTAAGAATATAAGCATACCGGCCAATAACGAATGATTGCGTCACTGCATTTGATGCCTTGTTGGGTATGGGTGCGTGGTTTAATTGTTGCCATTCATAGTTTTGGGGGTTGAACCGGTGTACTTCGATGTTGTTTGGAAAGTTGAGGTTATTGATTAAAGCATATCCGTACCCTTTGTATGAAAAAGTTGTTGCGGGAGGGAAAGTGGGATAGTTTGTGGGTTTTATAAAATTGGAGGCTCTCCTTATCCAACTATTTAGGTAAGAAATCGAAAACTGACGGCTCATTCTTTGCTCGCCGACTACTACCTCCACTGATAGCGTGGAGACTGGCTTCAAAAACACAACTTCGCTCGGATTAATAATGATTTCTTTTTGATTGTAACTAAGCACATTAATACTTTTTCCGTCAATGAAGATTCGTGGGTTAGTAAATCCACTTCCCTTAATTCGGAGTCTGGTCATGTCGGGTCCGGGTACTATTTCCAGCGTTTCTAGTCCAGGTGGTGCTATCCGAAAGGGCTGAGAGGAGGGCTCTGAATAGAAATCCTGGCTGCTATTGGTTCTAAGCACCCGAATTTGGTATTCTTTGAATAATAGCTCAGGGACAATTGCCTTGATTTCGTGGGGTGAAAATTTGATGGCCTGCGCTTTTCGATAAGTGCCACCTCCTTTAAATTCTACGTACCAGTATTGTCGACTACCCGAAAAATTTTCCCCTCTGATGGTGATGGTATCTCCACCCGAACCCGTCAACGGGCTTACACTCGTGATGACTGGCAGGCTGGTATCTACCTTAAAGCTTTCGGAAGAAGTGGCCTTTCCTCCGACTACCTGTACCGTTATTTTGGAGGTATTGTATGGGACAGAATTCGGCACAATGCAGCGGATCGAAGTAGATGTGGAAGACAAAACCTTGGAAGTATTGTTCCCTTCAAATGTTACCTGCACAGTACCGGACAGGTAGCTGAAATTTTCCCCTACTATGGTAATGGTATCGCCCCAGACTGCCGTGGCGGGTTCAAAGGCAGTAATGCGGGGAGGTAAGGACCCTTCGCTGTCAAACTGTACCGGGTGCCCGTAAACCGTGTAGCCATCGGCAGTTTTGAGGTAGGACCTGACCTGGTACGAACTATTCTTACCCAGGCCGTAGCTGAGTTTGCCCTCAAACGATGATTGGGTAGCCAGTTTCCCCAGAGAAAGTCTCTCCATGTTCTTAGGCTCCTCTTTGAGGTCATAACTGGAATTGAGTTCGGGAGTGCCCCCTTTGGTCCAGATGAAGCCATGGTCAACGATTTCGCTCTCGCCGGGCGAAAGAAACAACGCCCGGCAGGTGGCACCGGTCTCATCAACAGAAAGTACCACTGTTTCCCGGAGTCGGGGGTACTCTTTCTGCTCCACAAGATTTTCTCTCTGGCACCCCAGAAAGAGGGCCGACACCAGCAGGCCGGCAAATAAAGATCGGATAAAGATATGCACAGATAGGTAGGTAAGGAGTCTAACGATAAAGGAGGCCTATGGACAACTGCATGGCCCGGTAAGGAGCGTTGACGATGGATCCCCCAGCCACGGCATACGGGTACTTGTTCCGGTCAAAGACTGTCGGTCTGGCGATGCTGTCGGTAGGGCGTTCGTAACGGGCCTCCACAAATCCCTGAATTTTACTGGAAAACGGTACTCGCAAGCCGGCTACTCCGGCAAAGGCAAACGTACTGGGCCGTGGGTTGAAGAAGGGGTACCTTAGCAGATTGACCACCTTGTTGTTGACCCTTTCGACGGTGATCATGCTCTCCGAGCCCACAATGGCAATCAGAGAGGGGCCGGCGGCGATGTAGGGGAAAATCTTTTTTCCGGTAAAAGTATACCTTAGTAGTAAGGGAATGCGCAGGGACCGGAATTGCAGATAAGCTTCCCTGGATTCGGTGGTTGGATGGACATTGTTGTCCAGGGTAGTCTCCGAATTGGCGTAGCGAAACGACTCGTTGAAGAGCCCCAGCCCGGTCTGAAGCGAAAACTTTTGCGAAGCCCGGGGCTGCGAAATCAGCAGCCATAGGGCCGGGTTGGGGATGAGGGCATTTTCGGGCCGGAGGGTAGCCTTAAAACCCAGTAATTCAAGGCCGGCGGGCTCAATGTGGCCGAGTTGCAGCGTAGATTGGTTCCAGCTGGCGCCCAGGCCCACCGACACGTGTAGTTTGGAACTGGCGGCATAATTGGGCCGTTTTCCTCCCCGCACGGGCAGGTTGTGGCAGTTGTTGTACAGGCTGAATACCCGGATCAGGTCCGAGTCCTGCAAAATGCTGCGGTTGAGTTCTTCCTCTACCGCCGGACAGTCGGCCATCAGCTGGTCGCGCAAGACCGTGACAAA
The DNA here is from genome assembly GCA_950075905.1 of uncultured Persicitalea sp. Classification (GTDB taxonomy): domain Bacteria; phylum Bacteroidota; class Bacteroidia; order Cytophagales; family Spirosomataceae; genus CATMVR01. Next base: position 18,383 of record CATMVR010000007.1, read on the forward strand.
CTCTTTCCCTTTTCCTTTGTAGGGAAAGTTGTTACGGTAGATCAGCGTATCGCGCGATTCGAGGAGGAGCAGCGGAAAGGGCGCTTTCTTGGCGTAGTACTGCTGGTTGTATTTCAGGAGCCGGGCTTTGCCATCGGCCAGAACCTGCATGAATACCAATGCCTCTTTTAGTAAGGTGCTTTCGTAGATTCGCCCCGATTCGAAGCCGTACCCCCGCAATTCATCTGGCTGGTAACATGTGACGGCGGCCTTTGGGCCGGACCGGAAGCAGCAGCTGAGGCTTGCCTCACTGCGTTCGGTATAGCGAATCTCCCCACGAAGGGTATCGCCCGAAGACCTGATGATATAACCGCGCTGATAATCGCGCTGGGCGTAGGTAAAAAACGGTATGGACAAAAACAGCAGTACCAGGTAGCGTTGCTTCATGCAGGAAAGAGGGTAGGGTTTTGGTCACAAATTACAGCTAAGTCTGCGAATATTCCAATACCTGACTTCCGCTATTTTTCTAAAAAAATCTTGGAGTGATAGCCTGGATTTGTAGCCGGTTGTTAAGCAATGAAAGCTGACGATACTTTATGCAGGTTCTTCTTCGTCAGTATTTTTTGACATAAAAAACTAATTATTGTACAACATAATAAACTAACTTTGGTACAGCATGAAAAACGAATAGGCGCGCAATATGGCAACTCCCTCTGAAAAACTGGCCAAATCCCTTGAAGTCCTGCACACGCTGCAACAGACAGAAAAACTTGCTGCTATTCGCAGCGCTGATTTGACGCGCGCACATCGTGAGCGACTGCTCAAAAATGGTTTTCTGAAAGAAGTACTGAAAGGATGGTACATTGCCACCCGGCCCGATGAGCAGCCGGGAGACACCACCGGCTGGTACGCTACCTTCTGGCCCTTCTGTTCGGCCTATCTGCATAAACGCTTTGGCAATCAATGGGTGCTTTCACCCGAGCAATCCATTGCTCTGCACAGCGGAAACCGGGTGGTTCCCCAACAATTGCTGATCCGATCCCCAAAGGCCAACAACAACGAAACCAAGTTCCTGTTCGGCACCTCGTTATTCGATATATGCGCCACCCTGCCGTTGGATAGTGAAGTGGAAGTTAAAGAGGGACTTAGAATGTACTCCCTGGCCGCTGCTCTAGTCTTTTGTTCACCACTCCATTTTACTCGCGCCGAGATGGATGTTCGTAACGCCCTGGCCCTGGTACGAGATGCTTCTGACCTGCTGGACATTTTGCTGAGAGGAGGGCACAGCGTGGTGGCGGGACGACTGGCAGGGGCCTTCCGTAACATCGGCAATGACCGGATGGCGGACGAACTGGTCCAGACGATGCAGTTAGCCGGATACGAGGTACGAGAGGAGGACATCTTTGCCTCGAAGCTGCCGGCTGGTTTGTCGTTTCGGGAAGTTTCTCCCTACGTCAACAGGATCCGGCTCCTGTGGCAAAGCATGCGTGGCCCTGTGCTGGAACATTTTCCAACCGCTCCCGGGCAGCCCCATGACCCCGACGCCTATCTGCAACAGGTGGATGATGCCTTTGTTGCCGATGCGTACCATTCACTGTCAATCGAAGGCTACCAGGTGACCCCCGCCTTGATCGAGCGTGTTCGCCTGGGCCAGTGGAATCCCGATCAGATAGAATCTGATCAGGGCCAAAAGAACGCTTTGGCCGCCCGGGGGTACTGGCAAGCGCACCAGGGGGTCAAACAAACCATCTCTGCCATTTTGCAAGGAAAAAATGCAGGCGAGTGCGTTGAGAAAGATCATCGCAACTGGTACCGCGAACTGTTCGCACCCAGCGTAAGTGTGGGCTTGCTGAAAGCCAGTGATCTGGCGGGATATCGGAGCGGACAGGTGTATATACGGGGTTCTCGACACGTGCCGCTGAGCCGGGACGCAGTGCGCGATACTATGCCGGTGTTTTTTGAATTGCTGGGAGAGGAGCCGGAACCAGCGGTTCGGGTGGTGCTGGGCCATTTTATTTTCGTTTACATTCATCCGTACATGGACGGAAATGGCAGAATCGGCCGCTTTCTGATGAATGCCATGCTGGCTTCCGGCGGGTATGGCTGGACGATCATCCCCGTGAGTGAACGGCAGAGCTACATGCAGGCGCTGGAAAAAGCCAGCGTGGAGCAGGATATTGCCGATTTTGCTGTTTTCCTGGCCAGGCAGGTCAGGAAAACACAAACCTAGATAAATCCTATACACTCCCCAACTTTTTGACTTGATCCCTTTTGAACTCCTTTGTGTTACCTGATAACAAAAAAGCCTTGCAACTCATTGAGCTACAAGGCTTTACTTGATTGTATCAGTACCGGGGACGGGAATCGAACCCGTACGAGCGTTTCGGCTCACAGGATTTTAAGTCCTGCGTGTCTACCAATTCCACCACCCCGGCCCTTAGGCCTCGCAAAGCATGTTTGCGGACCGTCTACTAACAAGAAAAGCACCCTGTAAGAGTGCTTGACTTATTTGGAGCAGAAGACGAGGTTCGAACTCGCGACCTCAACCTTGGCAAGGTTGCGCTCTACCAGCTGAGCTACTTCTGCGTGTGCCATTTCTGATTTGGTGATGCAAATGTAGAGGCTTCTGCGGTTGTACGCAAGCCCTGAGCCGAAATTTTTTTCATAAAATTGCTTATGAAAAATTAACAAATTGGTAATCAGAGCGTGGAAAAGCATAAAATCCCGAAAAAAAGATTCAACCCCAGGCTCGCCAGTACGTTCATGCGCATGGTATGCCGAAAATTGGCCTCGGCGGGATTCTTGTGTACCATCCACCACCAGGCACCGAAGTACCCCAGCACCGGCCCCATGCATAGGATGAGGATAAAAAGCGTGTTGTACGTACCAAATTGTAAAAAGTAGTATAGAAACCCGGCAAAAGAAAGGGTAAAAAACAGCGCCGCATTGAGAAAGGTACCCTTGATGCCTACCAGCCGACTGTACGTCAGATCGCCCCGCCGGGCGTCTTCCTCGTGCTGGTATACCTGCGTCAGGGGGTACACAGCCCACAGGTTAGACGTGCAGATCAGCGCCGGCAGCAGGTGCCGAACGTTGAGAAGTTCCGTAATAGCTATCTCACTTACCACCTGTACCGTAGCCAGGTAGGTAAAACCTCCTTGAAACAGCCCCACCACCAGCCAGCTCAGGACGGGGTATTTTTTCAGGCGAATCCACGGATAGCTGTATGCTTTGGAAATGCTACCATAGATGAGCAGGTAGATAATGAAGGGCAGGCCGAGATCGGCCACAAAGGCCAGCAGAATGGCCAGCAGGTCGAGGCCCCAGGCAGTCAGGAGCAGTCCGCGGCTTACGGGAGGGGGTACTTCAAGTAAGCCGATACTCCCTTCGTCTTTGTCGTAGTAGCTGTTATAAGCATTACTGGCCGGATATAGCAGGAAATGAATGAGGAGAAAGGCCCACCACGCCCGGCCTGTATCTACCGCGGAAGCCTGACTGAGGGCAAACAGGAACACGGGCAGGAGAAAAATAGAAAAAGGGAGGCGTAAGTGAAGGAGGATGTTTCTCATAGCTCGTTGGCACAGAAATTATAAGGTACTAGTCGAAAAAACTTGGCGTAGAGGGCTCAGTAAATCAACCAGTTGCGGAAAGCCCTGTAACATGTTGCTCTCACATTGGTTTATGAGTCGTATATTCTTCTGTGAATTTAGCTACTTTTCCTCAAAATCATAACCGCGTGTCAACACCATCCAGTAATTCAGCCTTTATAACTTCGTTGGGTACCGCTGTGCCCGCTCATCGGATTGAACAAAATCGGATTGCTGATTTCATGGCGAAGGCGATGAGTCTGAATGCAGTAGACGAACGTCGTCTTCGGGCGCTCTACCGCAGCACGCGCATCCGGCAACGGCACTCGGTACTCCCTGACTACGGCCGCAGCAACGGAGATTTTTCGTTTTATCCCAACACCCCCGGCCTGGAACCCTTCCCTACCGTGCAGCAGCGGATGGTAGCCTACCGGCAGCATGCCGTGGTACTGGCCGAAGAAGCGATCCGCGATTGTTTGAATAGTACCCCTGTATCACCCGATAAAATTACTCACCTGATTACCGTCAGTTGTACGGGCATGTACGCACCTGGCCCGGATATCGAATTGATCGGCCGCCTGGGGCTACAAAGTACCGTTCACCGCATAGCGGTCAATTTTATGGGGTGCTATGGGGCGTTCAACGGGCTAAAAACGGCCGTAGCGCTCGTGAAGGCCGATCCCTCAGCCAGGGTGCTGCTGGTATGCGTAGAATTGTGTACCCTGCATTTTCAGAAAAAAAACGAGGAGGATCATTTGCTGGCCAATGCGCTGTTTTCGGACGGAGCCGCGGCGGTACTTCTGGAAGGAACTGACAACGGTACCCCGCCCGCCAATGCCATAGAGGTGGTTGATTTTGCCTGCGACGTACTGCCGGAAGGCAAGGACGACATGGCCTGGCACATTCACGACTTTGGCTTTGAAATGAAGCTAACCTCCCGCGTCCCCGACGTACTTAAAACCGGCCTGCCGGCCATTCTGACCCGCCTGACCCACGCGCAGGGCATCACGCCCGACGACGTAAACCTCTACGCGATCCATCCCGGTGGTCGCCGGATTCTGGAAGTGTGTGAGCAGGCTTTGGGGCTGACGCACGAAGACAATGCCGCGGCCTACGAGATTTTGCGTGAGTATGGCAATATGTCGTCGGCAACGGTGCTTTTTGTGATCAAAAAGTTGTGGGAACTGAACCGGCAGTCGGCCGGGGCCTGGATTTTTTCCAGTGCATTCGGGCCGGGCCTCACGGCCGAAACTGCTCTGTTGAAGATCGTCTGATCGTATCGGGCTGATAAGGATGTGTACTCTCTGCGAACTTTGCGTAAAACCAGGTGGCATACCTCTTTGGGCCTCTGCGGTTAAAATAAAAGCGGCATATAGATCATTTCTGACGGGCTTTCGTTTTACTTTGGGAAAAAACTAAAACCAACTGAACTGCTGCCGTTCCGTCGAGCTCCCATGCAAAAAATCCTGAAAGCCTACCTCAAACGACTGACCAATCTGAGCAGTCGCAACAAGTCATTACTGTTGAGTAGCCTTCCGGCCGAGCAGTTTATGGACCTGCATCAGGCCGATTTTCTGCTCAGTAAGCCTTCTTTTGATCTACTGAGCCAACTGATACAGCGAAAAAGCCGGATTCCGCTTTGTGATATGCAGGACCCCCGCTTCGACCGGGTCAATGACATCAGCCGCAAACTACGCAAGATAGCCCGCACCGAGCGCTTTATCGAAGAGGAGCGCGGTGCGCGTGATTTGTATGTAGGGTACCCCTTTGTGCGGGGAAAGTTTTCGGATGGTTCGGTTGTCCACGCACCTTTGCTGTTTTTTCCGGTTACGTTGCGCCTCGACCGCGAGCAGTGGTGCCTCTTCGGCCGCGACGATGCTGACGTTACTCTAAACCGTAGCTTTGCCCTGGCCTACGCCCACTTCAACGAAGCCCGGATTCCCGATGAGATTCTCGAAAAAACCTTTGAGGACTTCCCCAAAGACACGCTGGAATTCCGGACCGCGCTGTACGAATGGCTGAAAGAAACGCCCTTTCGGATCAATTTCAACCAGCGGCTTTTTGAAGATACCCTGCAAGCCTTCGAGCTACTCAAAAGCAGCGATTTGCAGACCCTCGAAAAAAATGGAGAACTGAAACTCTACCCCGAGCTGGTACTGGGGATATTTCCGCAAGCGGGCTCTTACCTGGTGCCTGACTACAATGAGCTACTGCGCCAGGCGGAACAGGGTACCCTTACTATGCCGATTTTTTCGGGCGCGAAGCCGGAAGTAGCAGGGGAGGAGGAGACAGCTTTTTTGGAAGACCAGACGGTACCTAATACTGACGACAAGCCCGCCGCGAGGCTGCGCGAAGAACAGATTCTGACGCCTTATCCCGTAGATTTGTCGCAGGAAAACGTCATCAGGCTCGTGAAACAGGGCGAATCAGTCGTGGTGCAGGGACCGCCGGGTACGGGCAAGTCGCAGCTGATCTGCAACCTGATGGCTGATTTTGCGGCCGAAGGCAAAAGGGTACTGCTGGTGTGCCAGAAACGGGCCGCCCTCGATGTAGTGTACCAGCGCCTGCAAACGTTGGGCCTGGATGCCTTTGCGGCTCTGATTCACGATTTTAGAAACGACCGCACTGAACTTTACCGCCGCCTGGCCGAGCAGATCGACAAGGTAGACGAGTACCGGCAGCTTAATTACAGCCTCGATGCGGTTTTTCTGGAACGGGAGTTTACCCGCGAATGCCGGCAGATTGACCAGATTGTCGCGAGCCTGGAAGAGTTCAAGGCGGCACTCTTTGACGAAACCGAAAGCGGATTATCCATCAAGGAGCTCTACTTGTCCAGCGATCCCGAACTCCCCAAAGTAGAGCTGCGGCCCTACTACCGTACCTTCCGACTAGCCGAAGTGGCCGATTTTCAGCGACGGCTGGCTAGCTACGCTACGTACCACGAGCGCATTGGGCCTGCGCACAGCTGGCGGGAGCGGAAAACTTTCGATACCTACGGCCTGGGTGATCTGCAACGGATGGAGGAGGCCCTTGGTAGATGGCCGGCTTTCTTTCAAATGCAGCAGCAAAAGTTTGAAGAGCTTACTAAGGGTACCTTTACCCTGGATTTTCTCGAAAACAAGCCTGATACTGCCGAGCGGTTGCGTGACCTGACGAGCCTGGTTGCCGACCCCGCCACTTTCCGTCTGTTTCAGCGCTACCTGCTGGCCAGTCAGCCGGCCAATGAGCGGCTGGCATTGGTGCGGCAGGTGGTGGAGGTACTGGAAGGCTGGCAGACGGACGGAATCGGTCTGGAAAGTACCCTAGATGCGCCGGAGCTACCCGCCTTTCGGGCGCAGCTGGCGCGGGCGCTCGACGCCAAAAGTTCTTCGCTGAAAGGGCAGTGGTGGGAGTGGTTTGGCAAAGAAAAAGAGACCGTAAAAAAGGTAGCCGCTGCCAACGGACTGACCCTCCGGCCGGAAGATCTGCAAAAACTGAATAGCCGGGTAAATAACCGGATGGAGCTGGAACAGTGGCTGCTAAGCCCGCTGCTGTCGGTGGAGGCCTCAGATACCGACTCCACCCTGCCTTTTGAAAATAGGTACCTGGCCTACTTTCAACGTGCCGAGCGGGCGGCCGATGCCGTATTGAGGCTGGGTAAAAAGCCCTGGCAGCCGGTGCTGAAAGAAATAGCTGTGCAGGTACCCGCACAGGAGGCCTTTCGGGTAGTGGTGGAGGGGCTGTTAGCCTGGCTGGACAATTGGGAAAAGCAGGAAGCTGCGATGAAGAGTTTCCTTGTAGAAGGTCAGTGGAAGCAGTTACTGATCGAACCCCAACCGTACGCTGGCAGGCT
>CATMVR010000008.1 GCA_950075905.1 uncultured Persicitalea sp.
TGATGATATTCTCGAAGTATGTGCTGGCCTATCAAATTTTTACATAAGCAACTGATTTATAGCTATGCAACAAGTCTATTGAAAGTAAATCAGATATAGTCCCTACCACTGTTGCAAATACTATTGATAAATGCGCAGAGAACAAAAAGGAATATCTTTCTTTAAAGCCAAAGCTAAACCGTGCTTTTGCAAGTTGTAATCTCGCTTTGGCAAGGCGCCTAGCGTTGCAAATTTTATCCCTGGATTGCTACAAATCTAATCTTTCTACCAGAAAGATATTAAGCCAAATTAATGACACACAGAGTCAGTTAAGAGAAATCCAATCTTTACAATCAGGTGGAAATCCCTTAGCATCAAATTATATCATTCCTATTTATAATAGTCTGTTAAAAACCTCCCGTAGATGTGTTGAATCTGATTATTTCTATTATTTACTCAAAGAGATTGAACGCGTTAAGATCAATGACCCATGCAACAAAAGCTTGATTTTGAAGTATAGAGATTTACTTAGTATTTCAAAAGAGCTTTCAGTCAAAGAAAACATTGAGGGTAAAATCACAGAAATTGAAAACTGTAATGATTGTCAAAATAAGGAATTAATCTTAATACAGTTATTACAAGAAGGAAAGTCTTTGTACTTGCGCTGCAATTATAAAGAATCACTCGATAAATATAACCTGGCACTCACTTACAGATGTAGTGAAAAGTCAATTCCAATTCTTAATGAGTGGAACAATGTAATAAAGCCAGATATTCAGGCCAATGTTGAAATTGTTAGCCGATTTGCAACTTTAAAAAGAACAGCTGACAGCTTGATGGCTTTGCAAGAGTGCTCCAAAGCATTAGTGCTTTATCAAGAAGCAAAAACATTAAATTCAAGTTGTGCAAACTTGGACACAACAGATTTATCCCGAAAAATCTCTTACGCCGAATGCTGCACTTTCAATTTAGAATTTTCTGTTCTTGTAGACTCTTCTCGCAGAGCAAGGATAAATGGTTATTATAGAGATGCCTGCAGATTCTTAGATGATGCTCTAAAAATCAGCTCAAAGAGTACATGTATTTCGTCTGACAGAATAAGGCAAATCGTTGAAGAACAGAAAGTAGTATGCTGCCGGGCTTACCCTGAAAGAAAAGAGTGCATTACTATCATCCCCCCAAAAGATAGTAGTTACTTTTCGTTAGGCTTGTACGGCAATACTGCTTTTAATCAGGTGATTTTTAACTCTGGAACCAGAGCTATACCTGACTATTTAGGTTGGAATGGTTATTCCACTGGGATAATTGGCATTATCGGTGACGATAAATTTGGAGAAGTAAGTGTCGGTGGTGGCTATTCACAAAGTTTTTACTATGTCGAAGGCAATCAGGGCGAGGGACTGAATGAAAAATTTGAAATTCATAACTTTGAACTGCCAGTTAGTGCTTCCTTTTGGCTTACGAATAAGAAAAAAGATGCTAGCCACCTGTTCTTGCATGGTTCAGCTCTTTTACAATTTCCAATTAGATTTAGATACGAAAATTATCTTGTTCCCCAAGTTATTGAATCTAAAAGGTACCTCAATAGTGCTCCAACGTTATTTAGGGTTGGCCTAGGATACAAAGTGAAAAGACTATCTTATACTCTTTACTACGAAAGATTATCTAATTTACTTTCGAAAGAAAGCCTCAACGCTCCAATTCGACTTAATAGTGTTGTAAGCAATAGAATTGGCTTCGAGTTGAGATATCGTCTTTTTGTTAACCGCAACAATAAGACTACTGATCAATAAAGCGTTTACAATACCCATTATTGACAGATAAATAATGGTGTAAACTTAGCCCTGAAAGGGCGCTATATATGAACGCAGGGCGAAGCTCTGCGGTGTAGCTCATGTCTGTATGACGAGCCCTGAAAGGGCGAAATACTGGACTTCATAGGTTAATTCATCCATCAGTAAGTAATACATCTCCTTTCAAAGTTCTCAGGTAAGAAACATTGGCTCGGGAACTACACTATGGATAGCATCTTCTTGTATCCTGCTAGATACTGGAAAAGGATGCCATACTCCGTGAAATTTTCTCCTCAACCATTAGCCTTTTCTGCCTGTCTTTGCTCCTGGTCTGTTTTTTCTGTCGCTTGTGCTATCCACTTTCTCTCATGTAGAAATATAGCCTATGTCTTCCGAAGCAAAAGAACAAAAACCACCGGGGTGGAGCTACAACCCCTCCGCCTGGAACGAGCGGATTCCCATCGTCATACTCGCCATTGTAGGTACCGGCATTGCCACGTACCTGGCTATGTATCAGCTCCGGATCTTTAAAACAGTTTGGGAGCCCTTTTTTGGGGATGGCAGCAAAACCATTCTCAACTCTGCTACGTCCAGGATTCTGCCGATTCCGGATGCCGCCCTGGGAGCTATCTCCTATTTTGTTGATGTGTTGACGGGGGTCATTGGGGGTACCAACCGCTGGCGCACCATGCCCTGGATCGTAATCATCTTTGGGGTGGCCGTCGGGCCGCTCGGGGCCGTCAGTATTACGCTCGTCATTCTGCAACCGGTTCTGTACGACTCCTGGTGCACGCTCTGCCTGTCGTCGGCGGTCATATCGCTCTGGATGATTGGCCCGGCTATGGACGAAATGCTCGCCTCCCTGCAGTATATGAAGCGCATCAGGCAGTCCGGCCACTCTTCGTGGAAAGGGTTTTGGGGCTACGATGAAGTAATAAACAAAGTAAACTAACCAACTATGTGGGCACAACTTGTCAATACAGCGCTGGGACTCTGGCTCATGGTAGCCCCCGCCGTACTTAGCTACAACAAAATCGGAGCCGACAACTGTCACATTACCGGCCCTTTGGTGGTGTCTTTCGCCTTTGTAGCCTGCTGGGAGGCTACCAGATCTCTCCGCAGAGTGAATTTCCTGGCCGGACTATGGCTTTTGGCGGCTCCCTGGGTACTTGGCTACAACGAAACCCTGCCCATCGTCAACGACATGCTGGTAGGGGCATTGGTGTTTGGGTTTTCTTTTGTGGAGGGAAAAATAGAAGGCTCTTTTGGTGGCGGCTGGAAAGCCATCTGGTAGTCAGGGCAGCAGGCAAGCCCAACGGTTCGTTATTATCAGTAACTCAACGTATACGCTAACCCACAATAACAAAGCACAACGACTATGGCACAGGATGTATCACTGATTGATGAAATGCGGAATGACGACAGCAAAGCTGTCATGAGCCGTAGGAGAATAGCCGCTCTGGCCACCGCCGGCGGTAGATTTTAGCTATATTTCCCTGTTCCAGCTGGGATTTATCAAGCACATGCCTGACCCTCCGGGAAAGATCTTTGACTCAGATACCGTCAATTCGTCCAAAGATGCCGTGCTATTGGGGATTCCCGATGCGCCCATTGCCCTGTTTATGTACGCATCGACCATCTTGCTGGCTACCGCCGGAAATCGAAAAACCCGGTTTACCAGGTACTTCGATTTGCTTATGGGAGGAATCGTCATCGGGCAGGCTGTCGGTACGGCTCACTACCTGTATACGATGGCCAAAGAACAGAAAAAGGTGTGCATTTACTGCGTGGCCGGTGCCCTGATTAATTTCGCTACTCTGAAACCCCTGTACGATTTGTACAAGACCTATCGCACCCCCACAGCACCCTGACTTAGTTACTATGGATAATTGTTTGTATCTTGTGCAAGCAGGTGAAAGAAAATTACAAAAGATAAAAACACTCATGATCCATCCTGATGATATACAGTCAAACCGGCCACCAAAGTTTGGAAGAGACTCTATTCTGATCATTGAGGATAACCCTGACCATCTGTTTCTGGTAAAACGAGCCCTGGAAGAATGTATGCCCGGCATAAAAGCGGTTGGCACTTCTAATGGGCAATTGGCCCTGGACCTCCTCACTACCAACCACGGCCTTTCGACCAAAGCGTCACCCCGGCTAATTCTGCTGGATCTGTATTTACCTACCCGGGCCGAGGGGGTGCTTACGTTGCAGGCCCTCAAAAACCATTTCGTGAAGTTGGATCAGCCGCCTGTACCCGTTGTAATGTTCAGCTATTCCGACCATGTGGAGGATATTAACCTGTGCTATCGGCATGGGGCCAATGCCTATCTGGTTAAGTTGCCTGACTACCACGACTGGGTGACCTATTTTTCCGGCTTACGGGACTTTTGGTTAGAAACCGCCACATTGCCTCCCCATCAGATTTTCTAGTTTTGATTTTGCTTACTATCAGTAATCAGTTCGGTCCTCAAAAGTATTTGTCTTTAAAGATGAGCTCCTTTGCCGCTTGATAAGATTCCTGGCTGACAGCAAGGCTTTTTTTGTACATTTCTTACCATTTCTCTCCCATCTTATTCTCGTCTCGGTATGAAAAAAGTCCTGCTCCTGCCCTGGCTATTCTTAGCCCTCACCGCCACTGCCCAAACCCCCACCAATCTGGTGATTGAAAGTCCTCTGCTGTCTACACCCGGACGGTCCAATATTAAGATTGGGGTCATGTCCAGCCTGGGGCGTAAACTCGAAAGCAATGTGCTCATTGGCGACCGCTTGGGCTTTGCCAGTGACTCGTTACAGTACAACGTTATTATTGGCCCATCGGCGGGCTCTACCATGTTCAGAGTGAATAGCTCCGTGATTCTGGGCAACATGGCTGGCAATGGTAATAAGGGCTCCAATGTCATTCTGATCGGTCAAAATACCGGCGGTAAAAACAAAGCCGACGGCAACATATTGATTGGCAGCGAGGCTGGCCTCACCTACGAGGGTACCGAAAGCGTAGTGATTGGCTACCGCGCTGCAACAAACAATCGTGTCATGACCGTGAAGGGCCGGGGCGTTACGTATATTGGGTATGAGGTAGCTATTGAAGATAGCCTCAGCAGCAGTGCCACCTATCTCGGCTTTCGGAGCGGTTTTAACTTCCGAACTGGTTTTGGCAATACCTTTCTCGGGGCTGGCACGGGCACTGGTTTTAACGAAACATACGCCAGAGGTAGCCAGAATACTTTTGTAGGGACTAACGCCGGGCAAGGCCTGCGCCGCACCGAAAACAACGTATTTGTGGGCTTCAAAGCCGGAGCCGGAATAGCCGACGGCCGCAATAATGTACTTGTAGGCACTCAGGCAGGCTCGACCGGGCTGGCTTCGCCAGTGGCTGAACTGGTACTGATCGGGCACAACGCTCAGGCCACAGGCACGCTAACCAACGCCATTGCGCTAGGGGCTAACACCACTGTGACGGCCAGCAATGCACTCATACTTGGCAATGACCTCGTCAATGTGGGCATTGGTACTACGGCCCCGCAGGCCCGGCTCGAAGTAGTAGCCCGTACCCTCAACAGTAGCGGTCTGCGCCTGACCAGCCTGGCCGGTCAGGCGCAGACCGACGGTGCTCCGGCCCGGTTCCTAACCGTCGATGGAAGCGGGGACGTGGTGCTGGGCACTCCCAGGCAGCCCCAACTCGACGACCTTACCACACGCCTCCTGCGACTTGAAAAGGAAAATCAAGTATTACAAACCCGGCTACTGGCCCTCGAACAACGGCGGTGCTTTCTGTGCTTTCGTAAAAAGCCAAAGGCAAATGAAGGCAATGGATACTGAGTAGGCAACAAAATGATCAATAGTCTTCAAAATTTAAACCCAAGTACCAGCGTACCCAGCGGAAAGGGCAATTCCCCTTCTTCTTTTTCCAGAGATTTGGTTTCGTAGATCGGCCAGGGATTGGATTTGTAAATAACATTAGCTACCCCAAACTGTGCCAGGGCGTAAAACCGGCTACGGGGGATCACCGTTAGTCTGTTCGAGGATGCGCTACTGCGCAATTTCTCCCAAATAAATAAAGCGGCCGCCTGACAGGCAGGAGCCGCTTCTCTTGTATCAATTTTTCGGAAGAAACTCTACAAACTACCGCTATTCACAGGCCGGATAGATACCTCAATATCATCGTAGTACAAAATCGTCTTTCCTTCAAAGCCGGAATCGGTACCTACGCACAGCCACAGCTCGCCGTTGTCGTTGGGCTTTACCAGCACCGGATTCTGAACATTGTTGCGCTCAATGATTCTGTATTCGTTGATGTCCTCACCAACGCCGACATGGCCCAGCACGTGCATTTCGCTGCCGCCCTGTGATTGCACACCCTTGTCGATCGTGATGTAGTAGTAGTCATTTTCCAGGTACTTTACGGGTTCGTCGGGCGAGGCTCCGCCTTTCACCCATACCGATGTGGCGGGTGAGCCGCCAATACCTACGCTGTTGGTACGGTAGTTGGAAGCCAGATCTATTTGGTACACTACTTCATACGTCAGGTCGGGATCGAGGCCATCTATTTTCTTTTTCATGAACATAAACATATTGTCGCTCAGATTGCGACCTTCAATCTTCATCGCCATCCGGTCTTGATCCAGCGGGGCGGGTAGATTCGTACGGGTCAGATCAAACTCCATATCGCCCTCCATAGAAGTAGAATACTCGGCAAAGCCGGTCCAGCCGTCGGTACTATTTTCAAAGTCTGATACGATAAATACCTCGGCGGGGACATTGTCATCTTTATTTTCGCAAGCCAGCAGGCTCGTCATGAGTAAGGCAGTCAAGCCCCACATCCATATTCTCACGTTTTTCATAACTCATGGGGTTTTAAGGGGTTAATAAATGATTTTCGGTTATATAAGCCAAAAATACCGTTCCACAATAAGTCGGCCCGACCTGGCCGCCTTTGTTTTGACTCAGGTGGAAAACGACACTTACCTGCGCCAAATGCCCTTTGTGAGCTACTGAGGTACGAGTAAGGGGTTGTGCAACCGGTACACACAAAGCTCCATGTCCTGCCAGATGGAGATTTTCTCAAAGGCTAAGCCGTTTTTCTCCGCCACTCGAATGGACTTCATGTTGCCGGGAGAAATGGTTGAAATGACTGACTCCACCAGTTGGTGCTCAAAGGCAAAATCTATAAAAAGCCGGGCGGCTTCGGCGGCATAGCCGAGGCCCCAGTATTGTTTCAGGATGCTGTACCCTACTTCCAGCTCAGGGATACCGTCGATGTCTTTGGCAATCAGACCGCATTGGCCTACCAGCAAGCCAGACTTCTTTTCCAGCAAAGCCTGCATGCCGTACTCCTGATTGGTATAGCGGGCTAGTTGCCGGTTGATCCATTCGCCGGCGCTTTCTTCACAGGGTTTGTTGTGGTACATGGGAAAGAACTCGATGGCGTCTGGCTCTTTAAAAAAATCCGACCAGACCAGAATGTCGGCTTTGGTCAGGTGGCGGGTGATGAGGCGGTCGGATTCCAGGCCTTCGGGGTAGTGGTAGGGGGGCATGGGGGAGTAGTAAAAATGGTTTGGATTACAATCAATGAACATCCCGAAAGCTCGAAGCTTTCGGGATGTTGACTCGCTAGTAAAGCAGCCGCACCGGCCCCAGCAGGCCCGAAGGCATGGGCTCCCAGTGGGTAGCATCGAACTTTTTGTAGGTGATGTCCACGATATTGGTATCATAGAACTTCTTCCAGTCGGGTGCCTGCCCGTCGCGGAGGCGCATGTAGTTGGCCGACAGGTTGGTTACGTCTACTTCGAGCGTATTTTTTCCGGCTTGTAAAGTTCCTGCGGGAATGGTGAGCCGGAAAGGAAGGCTCCACGCTACGCCGATGGGTTTTCCGTTGAGCCTGACCTCAGCAACCTCGCGCACATCGCCCAGGTCCAGTGTCAGGTCTTTTTGAGAAGCCACCCCGGCAGGTACCTCAAACGACAGGGAGTAGCGGGCTTTGCCCGAAAAATAACTCGCTGAATCCGAGAAAGTAGTCCAGGAGTTGAGCGTGGATACCGTGGCTTTATCGGGGAGCGAAGGCATGCCTTTCAGGAACGTCACCTCCCAGGTACCGGTGAGCGGCAGGGCGTTGGTAGGCGTGTGGGCTACGGCGTTGGCCGGGGCAGTATCCGCAGCTTTCAGAAAGCAGGACTGACCGGGTAGCAGCGACAGGAAGAGTTCGGTTTTGCCAGAGCGGGTACGGGCGGGTAGGGCCGTTTCCGTACCCGTCATGGGGTCGTAGCGCCGAAAGTACTTACCCCGCTCGGTGGTGATCCAGCCTTCTTTAAATTCATTGCCCACATTGGCCACAAAGTACAGCGGCATATTCTTGAAGGTTTTACGGATAAAGGTCAGGCCCTGCGCTCCCATATTTTCGGGCCGGATGCCTCGGGCGGCGAGGGCCGCCCGCCAGTCGGGAGCTACGGTGACCGACTGGCTTTTGGTAAGCTGCACTACTGCTTTGGTAAAATCTGCCTGCCGTTGAGTATGGTTGACAAAGCCTGCTACCTGCGAAGGCGCGTTTTTCTCAAAAATGATAGTAGCCCCGGCCTGAGCCAGGCGCTGCAGCTCCGCCAGGGTAGCCGCGGGCAGGTAGGTACTGGCCGGAATGAGGATGGTTTTGTAGGTACTGCTACCGGAATTCACGCTGCCGCTTTTATCCACCTTCAAACGAGTAAGCTGGTCGTCCGACACGAAGTCGAAGGTATAGCCCTGTTGCCACAGCTTTTCGCTCAGTTGCCCGAAGGGTAATTTCAGCAGCCACCGGTCCACGTGGTGGACTTCCAGCAGGTGAATGCCGCCGCCCGAGTGCCCCGGCACGGCCCACAGGTCGTGGATGGGAAAGTACACCAGTACGTCGTTGTCGGGACGGCTGTTTTGCAGGAGTCTCTGAGAATTTTCCACGTAGCGGTTCAGCAGCGGAAAGTGCTCGGCAAAGTGCGAGGTAGGGCCAAAATTAGTGGAGGCATAAAACAGCCAGCCCGGATAGGCTTCCGAGGGCGGTGAGTAGGTGGTACCGTGGTAAAAAATATGGTTGATGCCCCCCGTAAACAGCTCATCAATCTGCGGCTTGATCTGCGACAGCGACACTTTGAAATGGTTGGCCAGCCAGGTACCGGTTTCGGAGCTCACCAGTTTCTTGCCCGAAAAATGCGCCGCCGAGGAGGCAAACTTCATCGCCAACGGATTGGGGGTACCAAATTGTTTGATCGAATAATCGGGATCAATGCGCAGGCCGGGTATCGGGAAACGACTGGTACCGAACGACTCCGTTTCGGGAATACTGGCCTCGTCGTAGAGGTCGAGCAGGTTGCCGGGCGAGCCGTGGGCCTGGTAGCGGGTTTGGTAGCCGTGGGCCTTGCTCCACTGCGTCCAGGGTCGGGTGTAGCGCTCGCGGAGTAGCTCAGCCAGCGTTTGCAGGTAGTCTATCCGCACCAGCTGGGCGGATTGGTTGGCGGTGGTATCCTGCAGGAGTGCCAGATGCTCCGTCAGATCATAGCCCCGGCGCTGGCGGAATTCTTCCCGGAAGTCGGTGGTCCAGTTGGCGCCGTAGGCTTCGTAGGAGTCGTTGTACATGGAGCGGGGAGGATTGTCTATCGTATTCAGGGTCGAGTCAAACCACATCAGGTAGATGTCCATGGCCGTGGGGTGGAACGGATCGAGCACAAATCCTTCACCGCCGGGCGCGGCGCGCTTCACCTTTTGGCGGGTGGGGGCCACCTGTATCTCTCCCCCTTTGATAGTCATTGCCTTGGCTGCCATTTCGGGCGTAACGGTGGGGCCGCCAAACGGCCAGCCGGTGCCGGTGGTGATGTCGATGCCCAGGCCCAGTCGCTTGCCTTCTTTCACGGTATAGTCCAGCAGGTGCAGCCATTTTTTGGATAAAAACGGCACAAATTCCTTCTCGTAGCCTTTTACCCCATAGATGGGGCTGATGTGTACGCCACCCAGTCCGGCCTTTTTGAAGCCTTCCAGCTGGGCCGTGATGTCGCGCTCGTTGGCAGCGCTGCCCATCCACCACCAGAAAGACCATGGCTTGGCGGTATCGACGGTTTGGGCCTGGGCCGGGCCACAGATAATCAGTAAACAAAAGATAAGGCGTTTCATGGATTCAGGGTATTTTCCTCAAAAAAAGCTAAATACGGGATTACTACGGTAGTAAAGACGATTATTTTGCGGAAATGAGCCCACAACTAAAAATTATTTTCGCTTCCTTCCAACGAATAACTGAGTACCTAGATCTTATATATAATATTCTTTTATATTGCATCTGACTCATAACCTTGTCGTATCATTCACTCTCTAAATCACCGGTACTTATGAAACCTACCCTCAAAATCCTGATTCTGGTTCTTTACGGACTGTTTGTTTCCTGCCATCAGCAACAGCCGGAGCAAGAAGTAATGGCGGAGGTTGATTTGATGCAGGTACCCCCACCGCCAGAAGCAAAGATGGCTAGTATGCCCCCACAAAAAGTACCGGAGCCTTCGACCGAGCGAAAAATAATCAGGGAAGGTACCATTAGCCTTGAAACAAAGGATGCCAAAGCAATGACCCAACAAATCGCCCAGGCCGTGACACGTTACAAAGGGTACATTACCGAGGATGTTATTACCGATTACGAAACCCGGGTAGAACACCGTGTTACGATCCGGGTTCCGGCCAGCCAGTTTGATGCCCTGCTGGAGGCCATCGCCCAGGGTGCAGGTGAACTGAAAAGCAAGAACATCAGCGCCAGGGATGTCACGGAAGAATACGTAGACGTAGCATCCCGGATCAAAACCAAAAAGGAACTGGAAGCCCGCTACCAGCAGTTGCTCCAAAAAGCAAGCAAGGTGGAAGAAATGCTGTCCATTGAGCGGGAAATGGGTACCCTGCGCAGCGACATCGAGTCCATGGAAGGAAGACTGCGCTATCTGAAAGACCGCGTGGCGTTCAGTACCCTCACGGTCAACTACTACGAGATTGCTCCGGCTACCTCCGGTCTGTTTGGCCGGCTTGGCGTAGCCTTGGGCGATGGCTGGGATAATATGCTGGAATTTCTGGTAGGAGCGGTGAGCCTGTGGCCGTTTTTATTACTGGGCATCCTGATTCTACTTCTTCTGAAAAGATTAAGAAGCAGCAGAAAGGAACCCGTTTAAGCCAGAGAAATCTATTCAAGCAGCCCCATCACGGCGGCATCGCCTACAACGGCGGAGGCCGGGCGCGGGTGCGCGGCGTTGAAGACTTCGAGGTCGGTACGGGGCAGTACCTTCACAAGCTTTTCATCAATGACGCCGGATTTATCCGTTGCCTTGCTCAAATCCAGTTTTAGGTACCGGGCCAGGAAAGGGTACATGGCCTTGCGCTTGGAGGGACCGTAATCGTGCTTTTCGTCGGCAAAGTGCGCGTTTTCCACCTGATTTTTCCGGTCGTAGAGAGCGTATATTTTCTGGATGTGGGGGAATTCCACATTGGGCACATTCGAGGTCCAGTCGCCACCGTCGGAGATCAGTAGCAGGGGCCGCGGGGCGGCGAGGGCGGCAATCTCCACGTTATTGGTTTGGAAATCGCCTTTCTTGTGCACGGGCATGCCGCTTTCGCAGGTACAACCGCCAAAGAAGTGTGCCGATACCATTACGGTGGGTACTGCTACCTTCACGCGCTCGTCGAGGGCCGTGAGCATGAAGGTCTGCGTTCCCCCGCCCGACTCGCCCGTGACGCCTACCCGCTCGGGATCAACGTTGGGCTGCGCCAGCAGGAAGTCGAGTGCCCGCATGGAATTGATGGTTTGCAGTTTGAGTGCTTTCGGAATCTTGTGCTCGCTCTGCTTCGAATCCCCGTAGCCAATCATGTCGTACGCAAAGACGATGGCCCCCATGCGCGCCAGCATGGCCGAGCGTACCTGCGCCGGCTCGGCAAAGCGTGGGTCGGTACCGTGGCCGTGGGGGCATAGGATGGCCGCGTAGGAGGCCTGTTTGGCCAGCGGCTTGTACAGGTTGCCCGTCACGAAGATGCCCGGCATGCTTTCGAAGGCGACGTTTTCTACCGTATATCCATTCATGACCCGACGGCTGTGGACGATAGGCTTGGAAGTAGGCTTAGGCGGCAGCGGTAGCAGGTCCATGCCTTCGAGCAGGTTAGCCCGGATTTTTGCCGCCCGTGCCTGCCATTCGGGCAGGGTTTTTACTTCGTTATTTTTCAAAAACTCTTTACCCTGTACCTCGGTGAAGTAGGCTCCCTGGCAGAGTTCGGTCTGGGCCAGTAGCGAGGGAGCGGCAAAAAGGGCAAGCAGCAGGATAAGGGAAGCAGAAATAGTCTTCATAGTCGAAAAAAGCTGAGAGTAAGCAACAATCTGTATTCTCCTCTGGGAGATTACTCCTAATAAGGACGCGAAAATCCTTGCTTACTCCTATTCATTCCCTAATCTGATTTGTCGCCTACTGCTTTTTCTTCCTGTCCGTCCGGCGAGGCCTGGTCTGTTGCTGATCTTTTGCCGAAACGCGCTTCGGATCGTACGGATCGATGATGATAGGTGTAATACTGTCGGCGTTATGCACAATCGAATGCGTACCGTCAGGATTGACAATTACGCCTGTACTACCGGATTTGTGCATCACTGAGTGGGTACCATCCGGATTAACAATCACCGGGGTACTGCTATTGGCATTGTGCACAGTACTGTGGGTACCGTTTGGGTTGACTATTACGGCGGTACTGCTACCACTAGAATGAACCACCGAATGCGTGCCGTCGGGATTGACTACTACGGAAGGGGCTTGGGCGAATGCGCTACCCGCAGAGAGCAGGCAAAACAAAAAGAGGGACGATTTCATGGCGTTTGACGGATTAGTTGGTTGATGGTTTTGAACAAAAAACGAAGGAAGTTTTACGAAAAGTCTGTCCCTGGTGGTACTTTCTTCGACCATTTTCAAACAAAAAAGATAAAAACCTGAAAGTCAGAACGAGCAAAGAACCGGCCCGGATACCCTTTTGGGGGGCAAGTTACCAAAACCCCACCCCATACGCCACTCCTGCCCACAGCGGGAAACCCGGTGCCAGAAAAGGACTGAACCGAAGCTTGATGATTTGGATACTTTTGCTACCCACGTGCTGAATACGAAAACCCGCCAGTGCCTGTGCAGCAGTAGATACCGGTTGAGAGCTAAATTCGGGCAGCTTGTACTGATCGCTGAAAAATGTGCCAGCCAGTCCGGTTTCGAAGTAGTACTCCCACCGATGGTATTCAGGTCGGGGATCACAGCTTTTCCTGCGCTGATTCAGCAACCTACAGTAGGTCAGGGCGCTGCCCAATGAATAGGACTGTCTGGCAAAACTACCACTAGCTGCCTTGCGGTATCCCCCAAGGCCAACCTGTATGTCAAAAAATGAATTTCTCCCGTACCCAAATGGCGTCTCCAAGGCAAATTGCAAGCCCGCACATGCTCCAAAAGCTTCAAAACTATACGCATATTTTATTGGGGTGTAGCGGGGCTGGGCGTGGGCAGCACACATGAGCAGTACCAGGCCAAAGACGATTGCTATTTTGGGAGGCATCAGATAGGGTAGAAAGGTACCTCTCCCTTAACGATTAGTTCTGGGGTTTTTGTATTAAATTGGCCCCTGAGCACCCATTTTGCTTTTTTTGACTTTAAAAAACACTTGATCAACGCATGCTTAGTCCGATTCGAATATTCCGATTTCTCCTCATCAACTGCATTCTTCTGGTTTATGGGCTCACTACTTTCACCTATGCCCAGCAACCCACACAGGTTGATTTCAAAAAACTCGACACCTGGTTTGCCAACTCCCAGAAAGCCTGGGGCGTACCCGGTATGTCGGTGGGGATCGTGAAAGACGGCAAGGTGGTGTTTCAGAAAGGGTACGGGGTAGCCAAACAGGGTACCTCGACGCCCGTAGACGATAAAACGCTGTACGCCATAGCGTCCAACTCCAAGGCCTTTACCTCGGCGGTGATGGGCATGCTGGTGCAGGAAGGCAAGATCAGCTGGGACGATAAGGTACGCAAGTACTTGCCCTACTTTGCCCTGTACGACACCTACGCGGGCGAAAATGCCACCATCCGCGACATCCTGAGCCACCGGGTGGGGTTGGGTACCTTCAGCGGCGACATTGTGTGGTACAACTCCGACCTCACTTCCGAAGAAATCATCCGGCGCATGAAGTACCTGCCCCCCGGCTACGAGTTTAGGGCGGGCTATGGGTACTCCAATGTGATGTTTATTACGGCGGGAGAGATCATCAAAACCGTGACGGGCAAAAGCTGGTACGAAAATGTGAAGGAGCGCATCCTGCAACCGCTGGGTATGACCCGTACCCTGGTCAACATAGATCAGGTAGCCCGCATGGGCAATGCTGCCTCGCCCCATGCTTTGACCAACAACACCACCCACACGCCGATTCCCTACACCAGCTGGGAGGAGATTGCGGCCACGGGTGGGTTGTTTTCCTGCGTGGATGATCTGAACAAATGGATGATTTTTAACCTCAACAACGGCATCCACGGCCAGGATACGCTACTTACGGCCCAAACCCGGAACATGGTCTGGACGGTGCATAACGCCTTTGCCGTTGACCGTACCAAACCCAACGACTATGGCACCGCCTTTGCGGGCTACGGCCTGGGCTGGGGCCTGCGCGACTACCACGGACACCTGAAAGTATCGCATACCGGCGGCTACGACGGCATGATTACGTCTGTCAGTATGCTTCCAGATCAAAAACTAGGCGTGGTGGTACTCACCAACGGTCTCAAAGCCCCCATCAACGCCCTGGCGCACTATACCTTTGATACGTTTCTGGGTCGTCCCGAAACCGACTGGTCAAAAAAGGACCTCGACCGGGCCAATCAGGGGTACGCCAGCGATACCCGCATTGCCGAGCGGCAGGCCAGCCGCGTGCCGAATACCAAACCCAGCCTACCCCTGAGTGCCTATGAAGGTACCTACCATACCGACCTCTATGGCGACATGACGGTAAAGCAGGTCAACGGGGCGCTGGAAATCAATTTTGAGCATAGCCCCACGCTCAATTCCGCCCTGTCGCATTGGCACTACGATACCTTCAAAATGGAGTGGAAAACGCCCCGTCCCTGGTTTACGTTGGGTACCGTCAAATTCACCACCGACAATAACCAGCAGGTGACGGGCATTGAGTTTGACGTGCCGAATGATGATTTCTGGTTTGATGAGTTGAATGCGAAGAAGGTCAAGTAGAGGGAGAATTCTTCATACCCCCTTGCTATATCCTTACAGTAACAAGTCTTTATGACCACTCGATCCATACTTTCTACAAGCGCCCTACTCCTGCTAATGGGGTGTTTGTCCACACCTAGTGAAGATTATTTTCTTGATCCCGCTATTCCGCGAATAGAAACGGATACCATCAAAATTGCCTACATCCGTACCACGTGGATGAATGACAGGCACGTCGGAACCGCCTTTCTGGATAGCCAGAATCGTTTTTTAGAAGTGTTTAACTTTGGCCGAAACAGCTTTAAGACGGTTCAGCGGTACGAGGGGGAAAACAACACAATGACAATCAATTATTCGCACAGTGATAGCTCCCCTATGGGCTATGCGGATGTGGATACGCTACGACGAACGTACGATTCAACAGGACGCCTAAAAGTAAAAGGTAAAACTTTCGGAGTTATTTCCAGAGATGAAAGATACCTGCGAAAAGTCGGCTATCATACACTTTACCTCGACTACACCGCCCAGGGAGATACGGTCGTCACAAACGTGGAAAGAAGTAATAAAGATACAGGGGCAAACCTGCTCACTGATATCGACGAATGGGTGTGGGATCGCCAAAAGCACCTTCGTCAGCATTACCGATTGAATGTGTGGTGGTCACGGGATGATCCGCGCGATACTCTGTATCATTATTCTGAGCGCTATGCATACGACTCTCTCGGAAGGCTGGCTCTGTCGTGGTTTGAGCCTGTTTATCGCGCAAGGTATCGGAACGATAAAAGCGCTATCTGGTACCGCTACAATGACCAAAATCGCTTGGTAGAAGAGCGATACTATACCTCAAACATGAGTCATGTATTCAAAAAGGCACGCCCGGACCTGACTGCTCCCGACCGAAAAAAAGAAGATTGGTATAGAAAAAACTACTTTGTGGCAGACTCCGCGCTTCGCAATAATAAGGATTACACTTCTATCAACTATCAGTACGAGAAGTTCGATCCTAAAAAGCATTTGCCTTTGAAGGTGCCGGTTAATTATTGAGGCGTTTCGTAGCCATGCGGTTAGCAAATACTATCCATTAGTTGTCGTTTTAAAAGCAAACCGCTATTTTTAAATAAAAAATCAAATGGCCATACTAATTAAAGATGAAGATTTGAGTGCGGCTCAACTGACTGAAAACGAACTCAGACTTGAAATTGCCGTTCTGCTGTACCAAAAAGCAAGATTTTCGCTAGGGAAAGCAAGCAGATTTGCCGGAATGAATCGTATCCTTTTTCAGAAAGAGCTGGGAAAGCGAAAAATCCCTGTGAACTATGAAAGTGACGATCTAAACGAAGATCTGGAATCACTAGGCATCACTACGGAGCCAAATGATAACCTCAACAGGTTATGTCTGTAACCATTAGAATTCAACTCTTCCAAGCAGAATGTCAGCCTGAGCGGCGTCGAAGGTAGTTCATACGGCACAACGAACAAGAGGCCTTCGACGCCGCTCAGGCTGACAAGTTCACTAAATTTTCAGCAATCTGGTAAAGTATCCCTACAAACGCGCCTTTTGTCTATTTTTACCAAACCATCAACAAAAGTCGCCCTGCTCCATGCTCCGATACGCCAGTACCCTCCTGCTTTTACTTACCTGCCCCCTCACCCACGCCCAGTACCCCACCCGCTTCGAAAGCAGCGGCGGTACCCAAACCCCTACCTACGCCGAAGGCATTGCCTACTATCAAAAATTGGCCAAAGATTTTCCACAGATTGAGATGCAGGCCAAAGGGCCCACCGATAGCGGCAAGCCGCTGCATTTGGTGCTATACTCGCGTAGCAGAGTCTTTGATATTGCTAAACTCAAAGCGCAGGGCAGGGCCATCTTGCTGATCAACAACGCCATCCACCCCGGCGAATCCGACGGTGTGGATGCTTCGATGATGCTCCTGCGCGATGTGGCCCTGCACCCGGAGCGGTTTCCGCAGCTCGACAGCGTGGTACTGGCCATTATTCCTTTTTACAATATCGGTGGGGCGCTCAATCGCAACAGAACTACCCGCGTCAATCAGGACGGGCCGGAGGAATACGGCTTCCGGGGCAATGCCCGCAACTACGACCTCAACCGCGATTTCATCAAAGCCGATACCCGCAACGCCCGCAGCTTTGCGGCCATTTTCCACGAGCTGGACCCGGACCTGTTTGTGGATACCCACGTGAGCAACGGTGCCGATTACCAGTACGTCATGACATTGGACTACACTCAGGAAAATAAGCTGGGCGGTGTGCTGAGTGATTTTCAGCGAAATACTTTCCTGCCCTACCTCTATACCCACATGAAGCAGGCGGGCTACGAGGCTACCCCCTACGTCAATGCCTGGGGACAAACGCCTGACAAAGGTTTTGTGCAGTTTCCCGACTGGCCCAGGTACTCCACGGGCTACGCGGCGCTGTTCCATACCATCGGCGTCATGACCGAAACCCACATGCTGAAACCCTACGATAAGCGGGTAAAAGCTACCTATGCCTATCTGGAAGGTACCTCCCAAGTACTGGCCCAGTACCGTCGGCAGATTTTACAGATGCGGAAACAAACCAAAGAGACCGTCAAGACGCAGCAAACATTTCCCCTGACCTGGCAGGCCAACCGCGAAAAGCCTACCCAAATTGAGTTCAAAGGCTACGAGCCGGAGTACCCTCTGAGTGAAGTAAGCGGACAAAAGCGTCTATACTACAACCGCGACAGGCCTTTTACCAGAACCATACCCTTTTATAATCAGTATGAGCCCGTAGACGTGGTCGACAAACCAACGGCCTACGTAATTCCGCAGGGCTGGCATCAAGTGATTGATCTGCTGAAACTAAACCGCGTGCAGATGCGCGCGCTGCCGCGCGATACGGTGATGGCGGTGGAGGTATACCATGTTTCGAATGTAAAGACGTCTTCGCAACCCTACGAGGGACACTACTGGCATACGGCGGTAGATCTGGTGAAAGAAGTGAAAAAGGTACCTTTCCGGCAGGGCGACTGGTACATTCCCGTCAATCAGCCCACGAATCGCTACATCGTGGAAACGCTGGAACCAAAGGGTGTGGATTCGTTTTTCAAGTGGAATTTTTTCGATACCATT
Organism: uncultured Persicitalea sp.; assembly: GCA_950075905.1. GTDB lineage: Bacteria > Bacteroidota > Bacteroidia > Cytophagales > Spirosomataceae > CATMVR01. Next base: position 18,109 of record CATMVR010000008.1, read on the forward strand.
TTGCAGGCCAAGGAAGGGTACTCAGCCTACGTATTTGAAGACCTCGCCGCCGAACTGCTGCGGGCCTCCCCCGATCTTCAAAAAGCCCTGAAAGAGAAAGCAGCCACAGACGAAGCCTTCGCCAAAAGCGCCGATGCCCAGCTGGACTATATCTACGAGCACTCGCCCCACCGCGAGAAGGAATATATGCGGTACCCGGTGTTTCGGGTGTTGGGCCGGTAAACAAGCTATCAACTATGGCGTCATACTCATTGAGAAAAATTTTCAAGGCTCTGGCTGTACTATTCGTTTTCGCAATGCTATTCCAAATAATAGGGGAATACTTACTTTATGGAAATTCAGCGAAAGAGATAGAAATTCTTTTAAAGCATACGGAAGAAAATAAAAAACTTATAGACTCTATTGGAGGCTATCGCTCTTATGAAATTAACTATGATCAATCGAGTAGAGATAGGAAAGAAATCTATAAATTTGATTTGTACGTTTTTGGGAAGAGTGCCTACATTAATTATATCGGAAAAGCTGGCTATAATCAGGAAAACAAAATATGGGAGATTATCGAAATTGATACACTCATCAAGAGATATTAAAAATATAATAGATGCCATGTACATAGCTGGATGTGGGCCGGCATCGGTACGGCGAAAAGGCCTGGATGCAGAAGGGAACACCTATTTTTCTGATGAAAATAATTTAGTGCTTAATGTTGCAAACGGTATTATCAATGCCATTGCCTGAACTGGCGGGTATGGATTCGAGGGAGATGGAGGCCCCGCTACTCAGGCCCGCCTGGCAGGACTTTCCCGCTTAGTAATTGATACCCAGGGAAACCTATTGATTGCAGATACTAATAATCACCGTATTCGAAAAGTAGACCGGAACAATGGTATCATTAGCACAATAGCTGGCAACTACGAGTACAGTGGAGACGGAAGCACTGCCACCAATGCGAGTTTCAATTATCCGACGGGAATTACCCTGGATAACACCGGAAATCTCTACATTAAGGGTTGTCGTAACTTCACCGAGCACACCAGGCTTAGCGGCTTCCCTGAGCTCGACCAGGTTAGCCGTGTCAATAAAAATTTTCATACAAGAGATTATTGATACATTGTATCAGCACCCTTGCCCGTAGTAGGCATTCTTGCCATGTTTTCGTTCGTAATGTTTTAGTCGAAGGGTATCTTTAATCCGGGGAGTATGGGGGTTGATCTGCAAGGTGAGGTAGGCCATACGGGCCAGTTCTTCCAGTACCGCTGAGTTGTATACGGCCTTATCGGCATTCTTGCCCCAGGTAAAGGGCCCGTGGTTTTGCAGCAGTACCATTTCTGTTTCAATATAGCTCAGCCCCTTTTCGGCGAAGGCATTGATGATCTGATGGCCCGTTTCGTGCTCGTAGTCTCCCTGAATCATTTCGTCAGTCAGCACCGCCGCGCAGGGAATATCCTGGTGCGTGTGGTCGGCGTGGGTGGTCCCAAAAATGGGGATGTCCTGCCCGGCCTGCGCCCAGGCCACGGCATGGGTACTGTGCGTATGAGAAATGCCCCCGATGGTTTCCCATACCTTGTACAGAAACGCGTGGGTTTTGGTATCGGAAGAAGGCCGTAGGGTACCTTCCACTATTTTTGCCTCATAATCACAAATAACAATATCGGAAGGTTGCAGTTTCTCGTAGGGAACGCCGCTGGGTTTAATGGCAAATACCGCTCTGTCACGATCTACCGCGCTGACATTGCCAAACGTAAATAGCACCAACCCCAGCTTGGGTAGCTGCATGTTGGCTTCGTAGCATTCTTCTTTTAAGGTTTTATACATTTTAGGTTATTAGCTGTTAGGTTGTTAGGGGTTAGGTTAGCAGCCATTAGGCCATTAGCTGTCGGGTCGCTATGGACTAGATTTTTATTTCCCACTAGTTTCAAGTTAGCATAAAGCCGCTAAAAGCTAACGGCTAATCGCTATCAGCTAAAAAGCTTTCTCATTCCATCGCAATTCCTGTTTCAATTGCCGCAGGGTGGTGTTTTTATCAATTACTACCAGCTCTACGTCAAACATCTCAGCAAAGTCTTCGATCTGAGCCGTCGTCAGGTTCTGACTGTACACCGTATGGTGGGCGCCACCAGCCAGGATCCAGGCCGCGCAGCCGGTGGCCATGTCTGGCATGGGCTTCCAGAGGGCGCGGGCTACGGGTAGCCTGGGTAGTGCTTCGGCTACTTCTACTGCCTCTACTTCGTTGACCAGCAGTCGGAACCGGTTGCCCATATCAATCAGGGAAACGTTGATCGCGGGGCCCGCCGGCACATTGAATACCAACCGCACGGGATCTTCTTTGCCGCCAATGCCGAGCGGGTGTATTTCGCAAATGGGCTTACCCCTGGCAATGCTGGGACAGATTTCGAGCATGTGTGACCCCATCACCAGCGGGTTGGCGGGGTCAAAATGATAGGTATAGTCTTCCATGAAGGAGTTGCCGCCCGGTAGTCCGGCCGCCATTACTTTCATAGTCCGTACCATGGCGGCCGTTTTCCAGTCACCTTCGCCGCCGAAACCGTAGCCCTCGGCCATCAGTCGCTGAGAGGCTATACCGGGCAGTTGGGTCATGCCGTGCAGATCCTCGAAGGTATCGGTATAGGCCGCGAAGTTGCCATCCTGCAAAAAGGCCCGCATCCCGATTTCAATTTTGGCGGCATCGCGCAGCGAGCTGTGCTGCCTGCCGCCTTTTAGGAGCGTGTCCATCAACGTATAGCTGTCGGCATACTCGGCCACCAGCCGGTCTATTTCGGCGTCGCTCACCTGATTGATCACCGCTACCAAATCCCCGATGCCGTAGGTGTTTACCGACATCCCGAAAGTCATTTCGGCGGCTACCTTATCGCCTTCGGTCACGGCTACCTGCCGCATGTTGTCGCCGAAACGGGCAACCTTCATGGTTTTCAGCTCGAAAGCGGCTACCGCCACCCGGCTCCATCCGGCAATCTGCGCCACGACGGCCGGGTCCTGCCAGAAGCCCACTACCACTTTGCGGTTCAGTCGCATACGCGATAGCATGAATCCAAACTCCCGATCGCCGTGGGCCGACTGGTTGAGGTTCATAAAGTCCATGTCAATTTCCCCCCAGGGAATATCGCGGTTATACTGCGTGTGCAGGTGCAGGAGGGGCTTTTTCAGGATAGTCAGACCGCGTATCCACATTTTAGCGGGCGAAAAGGTATGCATCCAGGTAATAACCCCCACGCAGCGGGACGCCACGTTGGCCTCCTGACAAATGGCATAGATTTCATCGGGGGTTTTTACCACGGGTTTAAAGACTACCCGAACGGGAACAAGAGAGGCTTCATTAAGATAGTCGGCAATAACCTGCGAATGGGCATCCACCTGTTTTAAGGTTTCTTCGCCGTATAAATGCTGGCTCCCGGTCACGAACCAGATTTCGTATTGTTTTAGATCGAGCATAGTTTATTTAGCTATTAGCTGATAGCCGTTAGCTGTTAGCCTTTTTTAGTTTGGTTAATCGTTTTACTGCTGCTGGTTTGCGTTTTAAACGCGAACCCTCGTAATGCGCGTTTAAAACCGGGGCGCGTAGCTGCGCGCCTCATGGGTTCGCGTCGCAGACGCAAACCAGCAGGGCGTTTATTTATTTTCAACAAAAGCCCCCAAATTCAGGTACCTCTCGTAGAGGAGGTTATAGATTGTCGCCTGCTCGGGGCGGGGGTGGTATTCGGCATCAAAGCCGGAACCAATCGCTGCCTGGGCGGCGGTAAGGTCGGGATGTACGCCGGCCGCTACGGCGGCGCACATGGCGGCCCCCAGGGCGCAGGCCTGATCGGCGGTGGCTACCTGAATGGGCCGGTTGAGCACATCCGCCAGGGTCTGCATCACAAAGGGCGATTTTTTGGCTACGCCCCCAATGGCAATCACCTTTTTGATGGGTACTCCTTCTTCCACAAACCGATCGACAATGGCCCGCGAGCCAAAGGCCGTGGCTTCGACCAGGGCTTTGAAGATTCGGGGAGAATCCGTTCCGAGGTTCAAGCCGGCCATGGCGGCTTTGAGCGTATGGTTGGCATCGGGCGTGCGACGGCCGTTGATCCAGTCGAGGGCAATTACGTCATTTTCGGTCACTGGAAGCCGGGCGGCCTGCTCAGCCAAATGCGGGATCAACTGACGGCTCAGTGTTTCAGCAGCATCTTCGCCCAAAAGGGCACGTACCGGCTCGGTGATAAGCCGGGCAAACCAGGCGTACACATCCCCAAAGGCCGACTGTCCCGCTTCGAGGCCCAGCATGCCGGGGGCGA
>CATMVR010000009.1 GCA_950075905.1 uncultured Persicitalea sp.
CTGCTGCATAGAATAAGGGTGGCATTGCCCAGCGACTTTCCCCAAAAGGCTGCTATACGCTGCCGGGAGCGCCGGATGGAGCCCAGCATCCGCTGACGCTGCATTTTGTCGATACCATCGCTGATATATAGTCTTTTGTTTACTTCGTCAAAATTTGAAAAAGCGATGGTCTGGCAATAAAAAAGGTGGGAATAAATAACATAATACCCTGATATAGAAAGGAATAAACCCACTAACAGGATACGGGAAAGCCTTGTAAACCACAGGAGAAAAAAAGAGGGATTCTTCAACAAAATGCGGTATTAGTTGTTGTCAGTAAAAGTAGCAGAATATTGCAGCGTTGACAAATTTTCCCTGCGCCGGGCCGGTCCAATAACTGTGGTTGTCCCGGATTCATGCTCTACCGATGTTTTCACTTACTTCGCAATATCATTTATGACTTCTTGTATTATTATCGGGGCCGGTATGGCCGGGCTCACCGCCGCCCGCGAGCTGATGAATCACCAATGGAACGTAACCGTGCTCGACAAGGGCCGGGGCGTGGGCGGGAGCATGGCCACCCGCCGCCTGCTGAGCACCCGGGCCGACCACGGCGCGCAGTATTTTTCGGTCAGAACGCCCGATTTCCGGGAGTATGTGCAGCAGTTGCAGGCCGTGGGGGTAGTGAAAGAGTGGAACCTGCAGGAAGCCAATTTTGACCACCCCCGCTACATTGGCTCGGGGGGTATGAGCGCCGTACCCAAGTACCTCGCCGATGGCCTCACCATCAAAACCGGCGAAAGGGTAGTCCTGATTGAGCGCACCGACACCGGCTGCCGGGTACGCACCGACACCGGCCACCACTTCGAAACCGATAAGTTGATCCTGACCATACCGGCCCCGCAGGCCTACACCCTGCTGCGCGATAGCAACATAGAACTGGCCGCCGCCGAACTGGCCGCTTTCAGCACCATTACCTACCAGCCCTGCCTGGCGGTGATGGTGGTGCTCAACCGGCCCAGCCGCATACCTACGCCCGGCGTACTGAGTTTTGAGAAAGGGGATATTTCGTGGGTAGCTGACAACGAGCAGAAAGGCATTGCCACCGAGCAACCCACCGTGACGATCCACGCCACGCCCGCTTTCAGTCGCGACAATCTGGAAGGCGACCTGAACGAGGCCGGTCAGAAGCTGCTGGACCAGCTCACCGACTGGATTCCGGCCGAGAGCATCGAGCAGTTTCAGGTACACCGCTGGCGGTACAGCCTGGCCGAGAAACGCTACCCGCAGGCCTATGTAGTGTGCAACACCCCTTTTGAAATGCTCATGGGCGGCGACGGCTTCGGCATGGGGAATGTGGAGGGGGCGTTTCAGTCGGGTCTGCAGATGGCCCGGCATTTGATTGGGTGAGGTTACATCGGAATACTCTTTGTAAAGAAAATGGTCCACCAGCAGGCGGGCCATTTTTTGCATACAACGCTCGCCCGGCAAGATCTGGCTCAAAATTGATTTCTTCCAGTAATTGTCTTGACTTTTAATTGATAACATTTTAATAACCTTGGTTAACATACTATCATGCCTATTTTTGCGCCGAACTTTTAAAATCACTTTATGTATCAAAATTTACACTTCAATTACAAGCTGTTTCTGTGCTTGTTACTCATGATTTTGCCCGGTGTGGGATGGGGGCAATCTCCAGCAATCGTGATTAGCCAGATCTACGGAGGTGGTGGCAACTCCGGAGCGACTTACACCAATGACTTCGTAGAATTATACAACCGGGGTACTACACCCGTGAATGTTACCGGCTGGAGTATCCAGTATGCTTCTGCCACGGGAACAACCTGGAGTAAGACCGATTTGAGCGGAACCATCCCGCCCGGCGGCTATTACCTGATTCAGCAGGCAAAGGGTTCGGGCGGTACTACGGCGCTACCTACCCCTGATGCAACCGGTACTATTGCCATGTCTGGGACTGCCGGCAAAGTAGCGTTGGTCAATACAACCACTCTCCTGACTGGTGCTTGCCCGACAGATGCCTCCGTTATCGACCTTGCTGGCTTTGGAACTAACGCCAGCTGTTTTGAGGGCTCGGGACCTACTCCCGCACCCAGCAATACTACAGCGGTACTTCGTGCAAACAGTGGCTGTAGCGAAACCAACAACAATGCTGCTGACTTTGCCTCAGGTGCTCCGACTCCCCGTAATTCATCCAGTCCGGTCTATACTTGCAGCCAACCTACTAACCCTACCGTTAATCTTTCCGTCAGTACCAATGCTGCCTCGGAAGCCGATCAGACCGTAGTGACTGTCACAGCAACGGCCTCGTCGGCGGTTACCGGCGATCAGACCGTTGCTCTGGCCATCACGGGCACAGGTATCACAGCTGGCGATTTCTCGCTCAGCGGTACTACCATCACTATTCCGGGAGGAAGCACCTCGGGTTTCGTGACATTTACTATTGCAGACGATTCAGATGTTGAAGGCGAGGAAACTGCGACCTTAACTATCAGCAACCCTTCGACAGGTATTACGCTGGGGAGTACCTTATTGCAGAACATTGTCATCACAGACAATGATGCACCTACACCAACGGGCGCCGATATTGTCATCAGCCAGGTGTATGGCGGCGGAGGTAATAGCGGTGCAATTTATAGAAATGACTTCATTGAACTTTACAATCGCAGTTCCTCCACCGTTGACCTTACGGGCTGGAGCCTGCAGTATGCTTCCTCAACAGGTAGCAGCTGGACAGTAACTTCGCTTAGTGGAACTATTGCTTCCGGAGGATATTACCTGATTCAACTGGCAGCGGGAGCCGGAGGTACGGCTGACCTGCCAACCCCCGATGCAATAGGAACCAGTAACATGAGTGGTACAAACGGCAAGGTTGCATTGGTAAGCTCCACAACGGCGCTTACCGGCGCATGCCCTACCGGCGCGCCCATTGTGGATTTTGTTGGTTTTGGTAGTTCTGCCAACTGTTTTGAAGGTTCAGGTGCTACCCCAACCCTCAGCAACACCACCGCCGCTATCCGCAAGGGCGATGGTGCTACCGATACCAATAACAACTCGGCTGACTTCGCCACGGGCGCGCCCAATCCACGTAACAGCGCCCTGGCCGCCGGGCCTACCCTCACCGCTACGCCAGCTTCCCTGACGGGTACCAACGCCCTGTACTATGTGGAAGGCAGTGGTCCTGATAGCAAGACTTTTTCGGTAAGCGGCAACAAGCTTGCCTCTGCTCCCGGAAACATCACAGTGACGTCGTCCAATCCAGCGGTATTTACGGTATCCCCCGCGCAGATTCCATACAACGGCACAAGCCTTTCGGCCACTACCGTAACCGTACAACTAGTGGCTGGCCTGGCGGTGGGCCCTTACTCGGGTACCATTACTCTGACGGGCGGCGATGCTACCCTGGAAGTACCTGTGGGCGGTGTGGTCAACTCCAGTAATCCCATCACGCCCATCTCGATTGCTCGGGAAGTGGCAGGACGGACTTTTACGATTCAAGGCCGTGTGACGGTGACCAACCAACTTGGCAGCCGGCAGATTTACATTCAGGACGAGACGGGTGGCATTGTGGTGTACAGCGGCCCCTCCGGCCCTGACTTCTCTACGCAGGTTCAGCTAGGCGATCTGGTGGAGGTCCGTGGCCCCATCTCGGTATTCAGTGGTTTTACCGAAATTACCGGAACGGATAACTTTACGGTCGTGGAAGGCATTGAAAAGAGTATTCCTGAACCAAAAACCATTACGCTGAACCAGCTGGCCGATTACCAGGGACAGCTCGTAAAGGTAGTTGACGCTACCATTACACCCGAAGCGGCCACTTTTGCGGGCAACTCCAACTACATTATTGCGGCCAGTAACCAAAGTGGCGTACTTCGTATCAACGCCAACTCACAACTATCGGGAGCCGGCAAACCCGCTAACCCCGTAGCTTACGTAGTAGGCATTGCCGATCGTTTTGTGTCGGGATCCACCACCCCGGGTACCAACGGCCTGCAATTGCAGCCGCGTATTCTGGAAGATATCCCCGGTGCTACTGCTGCCCAGGATCAGATTTGTACCGTGCCCGGACCGGTAAGTACCCTCACGCTGGACAAAACCCTGGACATCGCCTCCTGGAACATGGAGTTCTTTGGCGCTGACGCGGGTACTATCGTTTGCCCCAACGGTAACCTGAACTATAACGATCTGGGACCTACCAACGAAGACCTGCAGCAGACCAATGCTATCACGGTATTGAATAAGCTGAACGCCGACATCATTGCGGTACAGGAAATGAGCGATGTAAACCGCCTGGCGACTACGGTAGCTGCCCTGCCCGGTAGTTACAGCTATATTTGCTCGGATAAATTCTCCTACTACTTCCAGGACGATTGCGCTCAGACTCCAACCGGCAACCCACCCGTTGTTTTCGGACCCAGCTCTTTGTCGCAAAAGGTATGTGTGATTTATAATACGGCCACCGTTACTCCTCTGCTATCAGAAACGCAGGCACTTTTCGACGGTGAGTTCAACTACCCCAATGCCAATAACTGGTCATCGGGACGTCTGCCCTTTATGTTTGTAGCAGATGCTACCATCGACGGCGTCACCCGCCGGGTGCATGTGGTAGATATCCACGCCAAATCGGGAAGCGCTACTGCCGATTATAACCGCCGCAAGCAGGACATAGAGTTGTTAAAAACCCGCCTCGATGAGCGGTACCCCGACGCGAACCTCATTTTGCTGGGCGACTTCAACGACAAGCTGAACGGATCCATCGCTACGGGACAGCAGTCTTCGTACCAGTCGTTTGTCACAGACGCGACTCAGTATGCACCGATCACACTGCCACTGGAAAATCAGGGCTGCTCGACGTTCAACTCATCGGCAAGCTTTATTGACCACATGATTGTGTCCAATGAGCTAAACGCCGCTTACGTATCCAACTCGGCCTACGTGATACAGCCTTTCAGCATCCCGAACTACGGCAATACCACCTCGGATCACAATCCGATCGTGGCGCGGTTTGACCTGACTAAGCTGTCTACGCCGATTACGTCGCTGGTAGCTACCGCCACCCCGGCTACCATTTGTTCCAACGGTATCAGTCAGCTGACCGCCACCATTACCGGCGGCGGAGCACCCTATACCTACACCTGGACGGGCCCCGGCACCATAGCCACTCCGGGCAACGCTACCACGGATGTTTCTGGTCTATCAGCCGGGCCACAGATCTTTACGATCAATGTAACGGACGCCTACAACCAAACCGCCAGCACCACGGTAACCGTACAGGTAAACACCCAGCCCAACGCACCCACCCTCGCCAACGCTTCGGCCGTGCAAGGAAGTGCTGAGGTAGTGCTTAGCGCCGCCAACTGCACAGGTACCCTGGTTTGGACGGGTGCCAGCAGTGGTTCGGGAAGTACTCTCCTTGTTTCGACGGCTACCCCCGGTACCTATGACTATACCGTAAGCTGCCAGGTAGGTGATTGTATCAGCGAGCCTACCCCGGTAAGTGTTACCATTATTCCGTTGCTGACAGCAACGGTTTCGGCCAGCCCTGATGCCATCCTGACCAATCAGTCGACCAGCCTCACGGCTACGGTAGACGGCGGAACGGCTCCTTATATCTACGAGTGGACGGGCCCGGGTATCGTTACCAATGCCGACCAAGCTACGGCCACGGTTTCTGGTCTGACACCGGGCGAACAAGTATTTACCGTAAAAATCACGGACGCTACTACGCCCACCGCGCAGGTAGTTACCAAAACGGTGAGCGTATTTGTGACGCAGGCTAACCGCGAGCCTATCGCAACAACCATCCCCGACCAGACCGCTACGGCCGGAAATTCGTTTAGCCTGGATATTACCACGGCGTTCAGTGACCCAGACAACGACGTACTTACGTATACCGCCACCGGCCTACCTGCGGGCTTGACCCTCACCAACGGAGTCATCAGCGGCATGCCTACTACGGTAGAAGTGAAAAGCGTGATCGTCACGGCCACCGATCCGGGTACTCTTTCGACCACTGCCAGCTTTTCGTTTACCGTATTGCAGGGAGCGCTGAAAATGCTGACCCCAACCTACAATTGCGAAGCGGGCCAACTGACTGTCAACGTGATTGCCGGTAACGGAAACCCCATTGAGTACCAGATTCCGTCGGTTTCTAAGGGTTGGGAGTCTAAAACCACCTACCCCATCGAAGCCAAGCACATTGGCAAGGAGCTGAAAATCCGCGCCCGCCAGCGGGCCAGTGATGGAAAAGGCTGGGATGATGTGGAAGTTAGCTTCACCCCCACGGCCTGCGCTGCCAACTCACGCATCGGTCTGCCCGAAACCGAGCGCGTAACCGAGCTTTCCCTGACGGTACTGGGCAACCCCGTTTCTGACCAGGTACGGTTTGAAATCCGCGGGGCCGAAGGCCAGCCGGTGCAGCTACGTTTGATGGACCTGCAGGGCCGCATCATCGAAGCGCGCAGCATCAACGCCGCCGCCGAAGTGGAGCAGCATACCTTCGACGTACAGCGCCAGGCATCGGGTATCCTGCTGTTGCAGGTTACTACGCCTAACCAGCAGAAATTGGTGAAGGTGTTGAAAAAGTAGGTAGCTGTTAGCTTGTTAGCTGATAGCCTAAAAAAGAGCGTCCCCCTTCCAAACTTTTGGAAGGGGGACGCTCTTTTTATACCACAAATTTCAACAACATCGAATTCATCTGCCTGAGGGTATATTCCGATTAAAACTCATCGCTTCGATAGGTTTATCAAATCGACACGAAGATACGACATGTTTATTTTACCCCCTGCAAATCGACACGTTATTCGTACATGTCGATTGGGTGTACATATCGTTTAAGACAAGTTTAATGTGTCAAATAGCTAGTTTTCAGTACCAGTAGGCTGTATTGACCCTAAATTTCTAGAATAGAGATACTGATCAATCCAAAACCTTCCGCATCACCACAAACTCCAACGCTACCCTTGGCAAGCCAAAGCGGGTATCTTCCACCGGAAAAGGGCGGATTTCGTCGGTAAGGGTGTAGCCCCGGCGTTCGTACCAGGCAATGAGCTCGGTGCGGCGGGTGATGACGGTCATCTCTACTGTGCGGCAGCCAAGGGTACGGGCGTAGGTTTCGGCTTCGCGGAGCATTTGCTTGCCCAGTCCGCGCGCCTGGGCGGTGGGCAGCACGGTCAACATGCCGAGGTACATCAGGTCGCCCTTCTTTTGGAGGTACACCGAGGCCAGCAGCGCGCCGGTGGCTTCGTCGCGGTGGAGGAGAATGGTAGTATCGGGCTGGGCGATCATGTCGGCCAGCATGGCTTCGCTGGTACGGATGCCGTCCAGCAGATCAGATTCGTGGGTCCAGCCTTGCCGGGCGGTATCGCCCCGGTAGGCGTTGTTGACGAATTTGGCGAGTTCTGGCAGGTCAGTAGGGGTGGCGGGGGTCAAGTTAATTTTGATTGAGTGAATTAGTGAATGTTGTTCGTCGTTTTTTTGTAAAAATACTAAGTTCTGTGTTCATTGCTTTTTTAAACTACTAACCCAGAACGAGTACGACTCACTCTCTCATTCCGACAATCACTCAATCACTAATTAGCTTTTAAAGGCCGTAATCTCTACGGCGAAGAGATTCCAGGTGGAGGTGGGTTTATTGGCTTCAAAGGTAGGACGGAGCAGCACAAACTGCTGACGGATGGCGCTGGGCGATATGAAGAATTGGAGTACCCGGTATCCTTTCTGGCTGCTGCTAAACGAATGGTCGATGGTATTGAGCACGCCATTCATATAGCCCACCAGCGTATAGTGCCATTGCTCGGGCGGGCCGGTCAGATTGGGCAATTGGATATGGAACTCTACGAGGTAGGCCGTCTTGACATCTTCGGTTTCGAATTCTACCTGTACCATCCCATTCGAACCTACCCATTGGCCATTTTGCTGTTTAGAGCCAAAAAGCACCATATTGTTGTGGGCTCCGGCGGCACTTTCGGTGAGTACCATATTGGCTTCAAAAAAACTCAGGTGCGATTTGAGCTTCCCCTGCGGCTTACCGGGCGTAAGGTAAATGTCCGGCTGCACAAATACCAGTGGACCTTTAATTAGATCCTTTGCCGTCTGAACATACTTTCTGATTACCGATGTGCGGGTATTCAAAAGTTTCGGAGTGACTCTTTGCAAGGAAGTGATTCCGGTGTCTTTGAGCAAGTCTGTTTGCAAATCCGGCTTGGCTTTTTCGAGTGTTTCCATGGTTTTCGAGTTTAGTGATTTTCTGCACTAAAAGTAGCTACTTATCCCGTAGCCCCCTGTACCGATCACGAAGTAAGTCGTTGCTGTTCAGACCTTAGGATATATCTATTATACTGGGCGACATAGCTCAGAAATCCTCGCCAAAAGTTTCGATATGTGAAAAAAGTTTATTACCTTAGAGAAATATTTCCTAATCCAGATGTCTACATCCCCAAGCAACCATAAATTAAGAACCACTCCCTACTTCGGGGTAGTAAGCCAGTCCCGGCAGGGTGTATCACGCGCCCTGGCTGACGAAGTAGCAGGGCTGGTAGGGCTTACCAATCAGGAAATGGCCTATATTTTGGGTATGACTCCGCGGAATTTACACTACATCAAGGCGGATCAACGCTTCGGCACCACCGCTTCGGAAAGGCTACTGCTCCTGAAAAACGTGCTTCTGCACGCGCTGGATACCTTTGAGGAAAAGCCTAAGCTGGTACTGCAGTGGCTCCGAACCCCCATCCGCGAACTGAACGACCAATCGCCTATTCAACTCATGGATACCGTGACGGGTTTTGGACTGGTGGATGATGTACTTGGCCGCCTGGATTACGGACTTCCTGCCTGACTGGTGCCTGTATGGTGGTATACCGCATCATCCGTGAGAAGTTCAGACACGATGCTCTTTCTACCCTGGGTAGTCAGCTATACGGCGGACGCTGGAATCCCAAGGGGACAGCAGTGCTTTATACGACATCAACTCCCGAATTGGGACTTGTAGAAACCCTGGCCCACGCACCTGGTGTACGCTACGAAGATTTGCCCCGCTACTGGCTTTCTCAAATTGAAATTCCAAATAACTTTCGTACCTATTCGGTGGAGGATATGCCTGATTACTGGCAGGATAAAACCTATGACCGAACCCAACACTGGCTTCAAGACTGGTTGGAAAACCCTGATGTATTGTCCCTTTGTCTTCCCTCTGTCCTCGTTCCTTTTTCACAAAATATCATCATACACCCAGAGCACCCCTTATTCTCCGAAGTACGTCTTCTCAATCAACAACCCTTCCCGATAGATGAAAGGCTCCGGCGAAAATAGCAACAGAGTAAGGCCTATTCACTCATTCCGCGCGGCGCCCGCCAACATTCTATCATTCTATCATTCTATCATTTCAACCTTCTCCGATAAAAGCTCCCCCTGCACCACCTCCCGCCACCTTTCCATCAGCGCGGGTACGTCCTCCTGCGTAAGGCCGACGGTAGCAATAGGCTCATGCACTACGGCGTGCACGACACCCGGCCGGAGGCGGAGCGGTGCTACATCGGGCAACAGTTGATGGTTGGTAAGCAGGCTGATGGGCACAATGGGTACCTGCTGCTGAATGGCCATGATGAATGCCCCTTTTTGTAGCGGCAGATGCAGGTGCGGCAGTTTTTTGGTAACAATACCCCCTTCCGGAAAAATCATCACGCTGCGGCCCGCCGCCAAAGTTCGGAGGGATTTGTTGAGGGAATAGGCCCGGCTGTGGCCCTTATCGCGGTCTACCTGAATGTGTAGTTTGGCAAACATATAGCCGAACAGGGGTACCTTCTTTACGCCATGTTTGCCCACAAAGGCATAATAGTTGTCTACCACAACGCCCATGGTGGCAATGTCCAGGTAGGAAAAATGGTTAGCGCACAGTACGTAGGTACCTCTCGGCTCGGGTTTGAACCGATACTCTACTTTAAAACGGATGCCCGCCAGCGGAAAAAACAGTTTTCCCCACAGCCGGTTGATGTAATGCGCATAGGGTTTCCATTCTTCTCTTTGCAGAAATAGCCAGGTAAACGGAAAGAGCAGCAAAAACAACGTAACAAACCAGAAAGCACACCAGGCGGTGTAAAGCAGGAGGAGGATACGCATAGTTGTTTGCTGGGAGTGAAGATTATTGTTTTTTCACCGCAAAGACGCGAAGTCGCGAAGATATATTCCTTGCGTCCTAGCGTCTTTGCGGTTTTTTAATAGGAAGAAACAGCTAAATCAATGCTTGAAATGCCGTACGCCGGTGGTGACCATCGCCACGTCGTTGCCGTTGCAGTACTCGATGGAGTCCTTGTCGCGGATGGAGCCGCCGGGCTGCACTACGGCCGTGATGCCCGCCTCGTGGGCAATCTGCACGCAGTCGGGGAAGGGGAAGAAGGCATCAGAAGCCATTACTGCTCCGTTCAGGTCAAAGCCAAAGGCAGCGGCCTTGTCAATCGCCTGGCGCAGGGCATCCACGCGTGAGGTCTGTCCTGTACCGCTGGCCAGCAGCTGGTTTTCTTTGGCTAGTACGATAGTGTTGGACTTTGTATGCTTGCAGACTTTCAGGGCAAATTCCAGCGCTTTCAGCTCGGCTACGGTGGGGGCTTTTTCGGTGACGGTAGTCATCTGCTCGATTGTCTCAGTGACGTTGTCTTTGTCCTGCACCAGTACGCCGTTCAGGATGGTCTTAAACATTTCGTCGGGCAGGGTCAGCGGCTTGCGCTTCAGAAGGATACGGTTTTTCTTGGATTGAAGAATCTTCAAGGCATCCTCGCTGTACGCGGGAGCTATCAGGATTTCCATGAAGAGCTTGTTCAGTTCTTCGGCCGTTTCGGCGTCCACGTTGGTATTGGTGATGATTACCCCGCCAAAGGCCGATACGGGATCGCAGGCCAGGGCGTTGAGGTAGGCTTCCTTCGCCGTAGCTGCTGTGGCAATGCCGCAGGCATTGGTATGTTTGATGATGGCGAAGGTAGGGCCAGCGTCCTGAAACTCGTCGATGAGCCCCACGCAGGCATCCACATCCACGAGGTTGTTGTAGGAAAGCTCCTTACCATGAATTTTGGCGAACATCGCATCCAGATCGCCGTAGAAGGTGGCATTCTGGTGGGGATTTTCGCCGTAGCGGAGCGATTGGGATGGTAGTTCTTCAAACTGACGTACGCTTTGGCTCTCCTCGGCTTCGCCTTTCACAAACCACTGGTTGATGGCCGTGTCGTAGTGTGAAGAAACCCCGAAAGCCGCCGCGGCGTACTGCCGGCGGTCTTCCAGGTCAGTGGCTCCGTCTTTTTCTACCAGCAGTTTCAGCGTATCGC
The DNA here is from genome assembly GCA_950075905.1 of uncultured Persicitalea sp. Taxonomy (GTDB): domain Bacteria; phylum Bacteroidota; class Bacteroidia; order Cytophagales; family Spirosomataceae; genus CATMVR01. Next base: position 11,310 of record CATMVR010000009.1, read on the forward strand.
TGTACTGATTTCTGGACGATACAATAAGCGTATCCTTAAAATTCTTAGCCGCCGCCCGGATCAGGGAAATGCCACCGATGTCAATTTTTTCAACGATATCCTCCGCGCTCGCTCCCGAGGCCACGGTTTCCTCAAACGGATACAAATCTACTACTACCATATCGAGGGCCGGAATGTTGAACTCCTCCGCCTGGGCTACGTCGCCTTCGTGGTCGCGGCGGTAAAGAATACCGCCAAATACCACCGGATGCAGGGTTTTGACGCGCCCGCCGAAAATGGATGGGTAGCCCGTCAGGCTTTCTACGGCCGTAACCGGAATCTGCAGCTCCTCGATGAAGGTTTGGGTACCTCCGGTAGAGTACAACTTCACCCCGTTTTCGTGCAGCAACCGGACGAGGGGTTCGAGGCCATCCTTATAGTAAACAGAGATGAGGGCGGATTGAATTTTTTTTGACATTGGAAACGATTTGAGCGTTATTTAGAAAAAATGGAACTCGGGGCAGCGAGCCAACGAGGTACATCGCTGTGTATACTTTTAGATTTAAGGCGCAACTACTCGGCGTGTCGGGCACCTGCCATAAAATGAAACTGCAAAGATAAGGCAAACTACAAGAATATTGTCCGTTATGAAAACACTTACTGCCCTTTCGCCCATCGTTCCGCGGCATAAAGGTCTGCCACTGGTAGGCAACACGTTTGCCTTTATCCGTGATCCGCTGGGCTTTCTGCTATCCTTGCAGGAGATGTACCCCCGGCTGGCCACGATCAACCTGCTGGGCCGGACGATCACCGTGCTGCAAACTGCCGAAGATGCCAAATATGTATTGCAGGAAAACAACCGCAATTACCACAAAAGTGAAGCGTACCGGGTACTGGCTATTTTTTTGGGAAATGGATTGCTAACGAGCGAGGGAGATTTCTGGCGGCGGCAGCGCAAATTGGCCCAGCCCGCTTTTTACAAACAGCGGTTGGCCCTGATGACCGATATGATGGTGCAGGAAACGGAGCATTTGCTGGCCGACTGGAAAGCCCATGACACCCGGCAGCCCCGCGACATCAGTCAGGATATGCTGCGGCTGACGCTCAACATCGTCACCAAAGCGCTGTTCAGTACAGACGTAGGTACCCGCGTGGCCGGTATCTCGACGGCCCTGGATGAAATCATGCACTACGCCGACGAGGAGCTGAAAAGCTTTATCCATATTCCGCTCAAATACTCCACACCCCGAAACGTGCGCTTTCGGAACGCGGTAAGTAAAGTAGAGGAGGTGATCTACGGCATCATCAACGGTCGGCGAAGGGAATGGGAGAAAGACCCCACCTCCCGCCACGACGACCTGCTGGATATGCTGATGCACACCCGCGACGAGGAAACCGGCGAAACGATGTCGGACGCACAGCTACGCGACGAAGTGACCACCATCTTCATGGCCGGCCACGAAACCACCGCTAACGCCCTGTCGTGGGCGTTGTATGTACTGGCGCAACAGCCCGAGGTGGTTAAAAAGATCAGGAAAGAGAGTCAACAGGTATGGAGCGCCGAAGGTACTTCGACGTTTGAGAAAGCCCGCGAACTGCGCTATACTTTGCAGGTGGTTCAGGAAGTAATGCGGCTCTACCCGCCCGCCTGGATCATTGGCCGGAGGGCCCTCAGCGAAGATCAAATTGGCCCTTATACCTTCCCGGCCGATTCGTATTTTCTGATTAGCCCCTATACGCTGCACCGTCGCCCGGAGTACTGGGACGAACCGGAGGCATTCAATCCTGATCGTTTTTCGGAAGCACACGCCAAAGACCGGCCCACCTATGCTTATATTCCGTTTGGGGGTGGCCCCCGCTTGTGTGTCGGCAATAACTTTGCCTTGCTGGAAATGCAATTGGTGTTGTCGCTGCTAGTGCGGGATTATGATGTTAGTCTGACCGCTCCAGATCAGGTGGTGGTACCGGAACCCATGGTAACCCTGCGGCCGCGGGGCGGCCTTTCGCTGCGGATCGTACCGCGTGAGCAGGTTGTCAGTGCCTGATTATTTCCTGATCTGAATCCACCCCGGCCCGTTCTGCCCAGGAGAGGAGTTGCCGGGCGGTAGAGGCGGCATCGTCCTGCATGGGCTCGCAGGTATAGGAAACCGGCCGCTTTTCCACGCCGTGCAGGTAGGCTTTGTCGTAGTAGGTAAGGGTAATTTCGGCCACGGCGGCAAAATCCCGCCGGTCGAGCGCCTCGATGGCGGCTTTGTGGTGCTGTCCGCCCAACCGCTTCTGTATCCGGTGGGTAGCTTCATAGAGTAGCGCTATATCAAAGCAGGCATACTCGCGCACCAGGCGTTCGATGCGTAGGTTCTTTTCAAGTTCTACCAACACCAGCGGTGCTTTCTGCATTTGCGTCCACACACTTTCGGGCAGCAGGCAGCGGCCTACTGAGCGGCTTTCGTCCTCGATCCACACCCGCCGGTCAGGATCTAATTGCAGCCATTCCAGGTACAGTTGGTTTTCAAAATGCTCGGTGCTGGGTTGAGCGAGTTGCCCGATGGCTCCGTACGATGAGCCTTTGTGGTGAGCCAGCTGTTCCAGGTCTATGACCTGCTCGCCCAGAGCCCGTAGTTGATGCAGGATTTCGGTTTTGCCGCTCCCCGTTTTTCCACCCAGCACTACCAGTTTCCGGGGTTCGCTCAGGCCTTCCAGTACCTGCGTCCGGAAAGCCTTATAGCCGCCTACCAGCGTAGCTACCTTCATACCGGCGGTTTCGAGCAGCCAGCCAAACGACCCGCTGCGCATGCCCCCCCGCCAGCAATGCACAAGAATCTCGTCACCGTCGGTCAGGGCTTTGGCCTGCCGCACAAAATCAGACATTTTGGGACCCACGATGTCCAGTCCCAGCAGCAAAGCATCCGGCTGGCTCACCTGCTTGTAGGTAGTACCTACACGCGCTCTTTCTTCGTTAGTAAACAGCGGAATATTGACCGCGCCCGGAATATGCCCCTGCGCAAACTCCCCCGGCGAGCGTACGTCCACCACGGGAAGTGACCGGGCTTTTTGCAGAAAATCCTGCGGAGATAAGGGCTTTGGCATTGTATCGAAAAGATAAATAACTATTTGAAAAAGAGTGAGCGGGGCCTTACCTACTCCAATTCGCGCAGGTACATCTGAATGGTATTTTCCAGTCCAAAGTAGAGCGCATCCGAAATAAGCGCGTGGCCAATAGATACTTCATCGAGCCAGGGGATACTCTGCCGCAGGTAGCGCAGGTTGTCCAGACTCAGGTCGTGCCCCGCGTTCAGGCCCAAACCTACCCGGCGGGCGGCTTCGGCGGCTTTCACGAAAGGAGCTACGGCTTTGGCGCGATCTGCAAAGTAGCGCTCGGCGTAGGGCTCGGTGTACAGTTCTACGCGGTCGGCTCCGCATTCTTTGGCCCCTTCTACCATGCGCTCGTCGGCATCTACGAATACCGATACCCGGATATTGGCTGTTTTAAACTCGGCAATCAGATCGGTGAGGCGGGCTTTGTGGGTGATGGTATCCCAGCCGGCGTTGGAAGTAATAGCGCCCAGGGCGTCGGGTACGAGTGTTACTTGCTCAGGTTTGGTAGCCAGGACCAGCTCCACAAATTTGCGCTCGGAGGGATTGCCTTCTATGTTAAATTCGGTGGTAACTACCTCTTTCAGATCGTACACATCCTGGTAGCGGATATGGCGCTCGTCGGGACGGGGATGCACGGTAATTCCCTCGGCCCCAAAATGCTCGCAGTCGAGCGCTACTTTGACGACGTTGGGGTTGTTACCCCCGCGTGAATTGCGCAGGGTGGCTATTTTGTTGATATTGACACTTAACCGGGTCATGGACAAATGGATGATTGTATGGGCGTTGATTTTGGCGCGAAAGCCTGTGCAAATGGTCACAGAGTATTCGTACCTTTGTGGCAAAGTTACCTCTATCGAACGTAAGTAGCCAGAGAATTGTTTGGGTTTGATGCGGATTGGGCTATGCAGGAATATTTTCAGGATTGTTTAAGTTTATCAGTATAGATTCATTTTACATTGACGGGCGGGACGCCCGTACCACAATTATGTCACTAAAAAGCAAAGTAGAGGCCGACATCAAGGATGCCATGCGGGCCAAAGATCAGGACAAACTCCGCGCGCTGCGGGCTATCAAGTCACTCATCCTTCTGGAAGAAACCAAGGGCGGTGCCTCCGGCGAGCTATCGGCCGACGACGAACTGAAATTGCTGACCAAAGCCGCCAAACAGCGCCGCGAGTCGGCCGAGATTTACCAGGCGCAGGGCCGCGAAGACCTATGGGCTAAGGAAGAGTCTGAACTGGCCATTATTGAGCAGTTTATGCCCCGGCAGCTATCCGACGACGAAGTAAAAGAAAAGGTGAAAGAGATTATAGCCCGGGTAGGCGCGAGTGGGCCTTCGGATATGGGCAAGGTCATGGGCGTAGCCAGTAAAGAACTAGCCGGACAAGCCGACGGCCGGGTGATTTCTACCTTTGTAAAAACCGAATTAGCTAAGTAGGTTCTTTTTTCTTCGAAAGTAAAATAGGGCTTTTTCATACGGTGAAACTACTCGACCTCCTGATTCTGATTCCCCTCCTTTGGGGGGCGGTAAATGGCTACCGCAAGGGTCTGCTCGTCGAGATTGTCGGCATTGCGGCCTTTGTGGTAGCCATGATTGTCGGCTTCAAATTTCTGGGGCTGGGCATGGAGATTCTGGAACCCCACATCGGGCATACCCTGGCGCGGCGGATACTGCCCTTCATTGGTTTCTCCATCATCTTTTTCCCTACCGTTTTTTTACTCAACCAATTTGGCTACTCCATCCGTCGCTCGCTGAAGTACACCCTCCTGGGCACCTTCGACAGCCTGGCCGGAGGGGCGGTGGGCCTCTTTACCTGGGTATTTGGAACGAGTGTATTCTTCTGGCTGTTAAGCACCATGGGAGTAGATATTCCCGAACATCGCACTCAGGAAACCTACGTGTATCCGTTCATCGTACCGGTGGCTCCGGTAGTCATAACGACCGCCGTGGAGTGGATGCCGAGGGGCAGTCAGCTGATTCGCGACTGGAAGCATGAGTACCTGGACGGTGAGCGGGAAGAAGCGGCCGATGCGGCGCTATGAGCAAAAGCGGGTTTCCAGCCAATAGAACATTTCATCAAGGATTACTAAAAACTATGAGTACCACCAAGAGCGACATCCGGAAACTATCGGTAGAGCAGCTGAAAAGCTGGCTGGCCGAACGCCAGGAACCGGCGTTCCGGGCTAAGCAAATTGACGAATGGCTCTGGAAAAAATCGGCCCGTTCCTTTGCTGATATGACCAACCTATCGCTCGCGCTGCGGCAACTACTTGACGAAAACTTTTCGATCAACGCCCTCACTACCGACAAGCAGCAACACAGCAACGACGGTACCGTGAAGTCGGCCTTCCGGCTTTTTGACGGGCACCTCGTGGAGGGGGTACTTATACCGGCCACTGACCGCATGACCGCCTGCGTCAGCAGTCAGGTAGGCTGCTCGCTCACGTGTAGCTTCTGCGCCACGGGCTACATGGAACGCAAACGAAACCTGGAAGCCGGCGAAATCTACGATCAGGTAGTAGAGATAGCCCGGCAGGCCGAAGCAAAATTCAGCGCGCCACTTACCAACATCGTGTACATGGGCATGGGCGAACCCCTGCTCAACTACGCCAACGTGCTCAAATCCATCGAGCACATTACCTCCCCGCAGGGCCTGGGCATGTCGCCAAAGCGCATTACGGTCTCTACCGCCGGCATTGCCAAGATGATCAAAAAGCTGGGAGACGACGAGGTGCGTTTCCGGCTGGCGCTGTCGCTGCACGCGGCCAATGACGCCAAGCGCAATCAGATCATGCCCATCAACGAGTCCAACTCGCTGGACAATCTGGCGGAGGCGCTCAACTACTTTTACCAGAAAACCGGCAACCGCATTACGTTTGAATACATCGTGTTCAACAACTTCAACGATTCCCTGCAGGATGCCAAAGAACTGTGGGAATTTACCAAGCGCGTACCGGCCCGGGTCAATATTATCGAGTACAACCCCATCGCCGAAGCTGACTTCCGCAATACCGAAGCCGACAAGCTCGACCGGTTCGCGGCCTATCTGGAAGACCGGGGGGTGACCGTAAGCGTACGGCGTAGCCGGGGCAAGGATATTGACGCGGCCTGCGGGCAGTTGGCTAACAAGGATAAGGCGGCTTAACAATTTCTTAACATTCCACCCCCACAAAGATTCCGTACTTTTGCGGCGATTTGAAAGCCAAATGGCTAGCTAACACCTCATTAATCCCTATCTATGTTTGGCTTAGAAACCGACATTTTCCTCCTGCTGGCATTCAGTTTGTTTGCTGCCTGTGCCTTTGAATTTGTTAATGGATTTCACGATACGGCCAATGCCGTGGCTACTGTCATCTATACCAACTCCCTGAAACCGAATACGGCCGTAGTGTGGTCGGGTTTTTGTAATTTTCTGGGCGTATTCTTCGGCGGTATCGCCGTAGCGATGGGGATCGTCAACCTGCTGCCCGTTGAGCTGCTTATAGATCAGAACGTCTACCATAGTATCGCCATGGTGCTGGCGCTACTATTCAGCGCTATTATCTGGAACCTCGGTACCTGGTACTTTGGTCTGCCCAGTTCCAGCTCGCACACGCTGATTGGCTCCATCCTGGGTGTCGGTCTGGCTTTTACGTTTATGCCTGAAAATACGCGGGGTACCGGGGTCAATACCACCAAGGCTACCGAGATATTCATTTCGCTTCTCGTGTCCCCTCTGTTTGGTTTTTCACTAGCCATCATTCTGATGTTTATCCTGCGTCGGTCGCTCGACAAACCCCTCCGGAACCTGGTATTCAGCGAGCCCAAGAAAAACCAGCCACCTCCCAGCTGGATTCGGGGTATCCTGATTGCTACCTGTACACTGGTAAGTTTTTTCCACGGTTCCAATGATGGACAGAAAGGAGTAGGCCTCGTCATGCTGATTCTGATTGGAATTACCCCTACCTACTTTGCCCTCGACAACAGCAAAGACCCGCTGATGATGCAGGGAAACCTGACGAAGATCGAAACCACCGTCAACCGCATAGATACGCTGCAGCTTTCGGCCCTTGACCGTACCGAGCTTCGGGAAACCAAACGCGAGATCAACAATTTGCAAGCCGCTCTGAGCAGACCCCTTGAAAATGGCACTTTTGCCGAAGGAGAACGTCTGAACGCCCGCCGCTCGCTGTTGCTGATCAGCCGTAATATCAAAGACTTGCTGGATAGCCGTACGGCCAACCTGAGTGTTGCCGATGAGAATACCCTGAAAGCTCAAATAGACGATAAGGGCGGCCTGCGCCGCTTTACCGACTACGCCCCCGACTGGGTTATCCTTATGATTTCGCTCTCGCTGGGCCTGGGTACCATGGTGGGCTGGAAGCGCATTGTAGTCACGATTGGTGAGAAAATTGGCAAGCAGCACCTCACCTACGCGCAGGGTGCTTCAGCCGAGTTGGTGGCGGCAAGTACCATCGGGGTTTCGTCCTGGCTGGGCCTGCCCGTAAGTACTACCCACGTACTTTCGTCGGGTATTGCCGGCACCATGGTGGCCAACAAGGGTATTCGCAACCTGCAGGCGGGTACCGTGCGTAATATTGCCATTGCCTGGGCTTTAACGCTGCCCGTCACTATGATTGTGTCCGGAACGTTGTATACGTTTTTTCGCTGGATTTTCTAGACCTTTCAGGTACCTTCCAAAAGCTTTTACCAAAAGAGCGGCCTTCCTTAACATTGGAGGCCGCTCTTTCGTTTAATGAACAGAGATGGGTGGAAATTCTTCCTGAACCACCTACTTTTGGGCAATTTTCCGATCAAGACCTCCATATATATTTCGCTGGCTATACAGAATGAATTATCGCAAACCGCTTTTACTACTTTTATCCGCACTCGCCTTCTGGCTTTTCGTCATCTGCTTCCCGGCCTGTCAATCGTCTTACCAACCCACCGAAGCAGACGCCCAACTGGCCCAAAAACACTGCGGCAGCTGCCATCAGTACGCCGACCCTACCCTGCTGACCCGCGAAATATGGGAGGAAAGTGTACTGCCCTACATGGCGCTACGCATGGGAGTAAAGAGCGAAATTGCCGAAATGGACTCCCTCAATGAGCTGGAACTGGCCCTTGAACCACCCAAGGCGCTCATATCAGAGGAAGACTGGCAGCGGGTGAAGAACTTCTATCTGGCTCTGGCACCAGAACGCCTGGAAACGCCCAAAATACCCCCGCTCGAAATGCTGCGGGGACAGTTTGACTTGAAAAGGGCGCAGCTTTTCTCGCAAAAAATGACCAACATCTCCTGCGTGAAAATTGACCCCAAACGCAACGTGGTGTACGCTTGTGATGACGCCAACGGCGAAATATGGATGCTGACCCCAGGAGGCTTTCCCAAAAAGAACTTTGGCAATCAGCTGGCGGTAAGCGACATTGAGCTAACGCAGAAAGGGCTGCTGGTAACCTACATCGGAAACTCGGTGGGCATGACCATGCACCCCAACGGCTTCAACCAGCTGGTTAATGTAGATGGAGGCTCGGCGCAGAATGCCTCCCTGCTGCTCACGAAGCTCTACCGTCCCACCCAAACCCTTTCTGTTGACCTGAACGGCGATGGGAAAAAGGAGCTGGTCACCTGCGAGTACGGGGTCGATACCGGTACTTTCTCGGTGTGGTACCCTACTTCGGATAGCACCTACCGGCAAAAAGTGCTCAGCCCCACGGCCGGGGCCATCCGGGCCGAAGCCGTGGACTGGGATCAGGATGGACGCCGCGACCTGATGGTACTTTTTGCTCAGGGCGACGAACGCATTGTGCTCTATCGAAACCTGGGAAATGATGAATTTGAAGAAAAAATCCTGATGCGCTTTCCGCCCGTGTACGGATCGAGCTACTTTGAACTGGCCGACCTCGATGGCGATAAGCGCCTGGACATTCTGTACACCTGTGGTGATAATGCCGACTACTCCCAAATCATGAAACCCTACCACGGAGTGTATGCTTTTGTGCAAAAAGAGGATGGTACTTTCCGGCAAAAATTTCACTTCCCGATGGATGGTGCGTATAAAGCCGTAGCCCGGGACTTTGATAAAGACGGAGATCAGGACATTGTGGCGATTGCATACTTCGGCAATTATGACTCCCAAACACCCAATGATCTGGTATACCTGCAAAACCGCGAGGGTAAGTTCGCGCCGCACTTGCTGCCGGGTATCAATCGGGGGCGCTGGATGTGCCTCGACGCTGCCGACCTGGACGGCGATGGCGACGACGACATTGCGCTGGGTAGCCACCCGGTGGGACTGATGCCCGGCGGGGCCCGTACCGACTGGGCCACCGGACCGGGGGTTATTATCCTCCTCAATGAGCACAAATAATAGTGCGCGGGGGTACCATTTCGGGCATAGCTCGTATCATTTATGAAGATTTTGTGAATATTTGCACCCTGAATTGTTGTTATAGGTATATAGGACTTTCTTAAATCCTTGTTTTTTAGTAATTTATTCAAAACAATGGGTGCCTCAGCACTCCGACTACTGAACCAATGACAAACATCACCGAACAGGTAGCCCGCTACGGCTACGTGAACGAAGCCATAGCCGACGACATTGACCTTGTTGGAGAAATCAATCGTCTGAAAAAAGAAAAAAACGCCGTGATTCTGGCCCACTACTACGTGGATGGGGCTATTCAGGATCTGGCCGACTACATTGGTGATAGCCTGGGGCTTTCGCAGCAGGCGGCCGCTACCGACGCCGACATGATTGTGTTCTGCGGCGTTCACTTCATGGGCGAAACCGCCAAGGTACTCAGCCCCACCAAAAAGGTGGTGATTCCCGACCTGAACGCGGGCTGCTCGCTGGCTGACTCTGCCCCGGCCGATAAGTTTGCGGAGTTCAAGGCGCAGTATCCCGACCATATCGTGATCAGCTACATTAATTGTTCTGCCGAGATCAAGGCCCTGACCGACATCGTATGCACGTCGTCCAACGCCTTGCATATTGTCAACAGCCTGCCCAAGGATCAGAAAATTATCTTTGCGCCCGATGCCAACCTGGGCCGCTATGTAGCCCAGAAAACCGGGCGCGACCTGGTACTTTGGGATGGTGCCTGCATCGTGCATGTCGATATTTCGCGGGAGAAACTGCAAAAGCTTCGCGAAGATAACCCCGATGCCCTGCTCATTGCCCATCCCGAGTGTAAGGCTGACGTCCTGTTGCAAGCTGATTTTGTGGGATCTACTACGGCGTTACTGAAATTTGTGGAGCAGTCGCCCAGTGAGAAATTCATCGTAGCTACCGAGGCGGGTATTTTGCACAAAATGAAGCAGTCGGTACCGCACAAAAAACTGATTCCGGCCCCGGCCACCGACAACAACACCTGCGCCTGCTCGGAGTGCCCCTATATGAAAATGAACACGCTCGAAAAAGTGTACAACGCCCTGCTGTACGAACAGCCGGAAATCATTGTACCCGAAAACGTGCGCGTGAAAGCCTACGACTCCGTGGCCCGGATGCTGGAAATGAGCAAGGGAATCTGATAGCACAACTTTCGGGAAGTTTGAGCACCATGGTTCTATATGGCATCAGTAGTCTAAACTTCCCGAAAGTTCATTTACCCATGGAATACATACTTTGGTTGATCATTGGTACATTGGGAATAACCGCCTGCCGGCGCTCAGCCGAAAACGTGGAGGAGGCACAGCGACGCCTACTGGCCGCGGATCGCTGGTACATTGAGCAGATAGCGATGGA
>CATMVR010000010.1 GCA_950075905.1 uncultured Persicitalea sp.
TCAAGCAATAGCTTGGGATCGATGTCCTTAGGACGGTTGGCCTTCGCCACGGAGTCCATTTCTTCCAGCGTCAGAATCTTTGGTGGCTTCACCAAAAGCTTGGGATCGGTGTACCGCAGGTGATAGTAGCCGCCCTGATCGGGGTTGTATACGTACTTGCCGTCTACTTTCGATACGCGCAGTGGGTTCTTGCCAAGCTTAAAGGTCAGCATGATAGAGCCATAGCCGTACTTGTCGAGCGCCGAGTTTCCTTTACGGGATGTAGGCAGGTCGTTGATATTGAAACCATCGTTGGGAATGCGTGAGTAGTCACCTCCGTAGGTAGCGTCAATAAAGTCGGAGTTGGTATGATTTACCCGGAAATCAAGTCCAAGATCCAGTCGCTTTGTAAGTTCGTAGTTGATGGTGAGTCCCATCGGGATCATCCAGTCGTTGGTAGTACCGCCGGTGGTGCGGAGCAGTACTCCCGACCCCAGTTCGTAGGCCTGAGCATCGTACCATACCATGCCAAATCCTACGTAGCCGTCAATTTTCCAGTGTTTCATCTTGGTAGGTCCCAAAAGGAGGCCTTTCAGATTTACGGTTCCCGATAATCCGGCATCCGCATAGTTGCCTTCAAAGTAACGAGAGTAGAAACGGCGCTTCATACCGGTCAGGTTGCCAATCGTCACATCGCCGCGCAGTCCAAATAAATAGGATAGCTGCTTGCCGACCGTAAGGCCTCCCTGAATAGTGCCCCACTCGCTGTGGGTATCGGTTGAGTTTCCGGTAACCGGAAAGAAATCATATTCCCTTAGGTCTCCAAAGAACTGTGTAGGTCCGAAGTGCGCGCCTATGGACCATGTGTTCAGTTTATAAGGGCCTTCGTAGGAAGCCTTCGGATTATAATCCGGGGAGTTCGGCTGTTGTTGTTGTGCGCTCAAAGGGAGTGACAACAACGACCCCAAAACAAGCGAACCAATCAACAGGGATACTTTTTTCATACTATACAGGTTAGCGTTATTTGATGAACAGGGATTCTTCTTTGTTAACAATGATTACATTCAGGTGTTACCACTACCTACTTGACACAAAAGTAGGCTAACAAAATGAGTTAACCAACAGGTAATGTTTCCTAAAATTAGCTTAAATGCACGAAACTCCTAAAAAAAACTAAAAAAGTAACGGGTGATCAGACTCTACAGACGCTGCATAACTTTACTGACCATTTGGTTTTTCCAGGAATAAAAATCTCCGCTTTCGATTCGTTGCCGGGCCATATCTACCAGCCACAAATAAAACGTCAGGTTATGGACGCTGGCAATCTGGGCTCCCAGCATCTCATCTGACTTGACCAGGTGGCGAAGATAGGCTTTAGAGTAAAAGCTGCTTACGTATCCACCCAGATTTTTATCTATTGGCTCAAAATCGTCCTTCCACTTTTCGTTACGAATATTGATAATGCCTTCCGTTGTAAAAAGCATACCATTGCGGGCATTGCGGGTAGGCATGACGCAATCAAACATATCCACGCCCAGTGCAATCCCCTCCAGAATATTGGCTGGGGTGCCAACACCCATCAGATAGCGGGGTTTGTCCTGCGGCAAAATATCGCAAACCACTTCCGTAAGCTCGTACATAATTTCGGCGGGCTCGCCCACCGACAGGCCGCCAATGGCGTTTCCCTCGCGCTCGAAGGAAGCGATTGTCTCGGCCGATTTTTGCCTAAGATCTTTATAAACACTCCCTTGTACAATAGGGAACAGGGTCTGCTGGTAGCCGTAGAGCCCTTCGGTGCTGTCGAAGCGGTGGCAGCAGCGCTGCAGCCAGCGGTGGGTCAGCTCCATGGAGGTACGGGCATAGCTATACTCGCAGGGGTAAGGGGTACACTCATCAAAGGCCATCATGATATCGGCCCCGATCTTTCGCTGAATGTCCATGACTCCCTCGGGCGTGAATGTGTGAAGAGAGCCGTCAATGTGGGACTTAAATTCCACACCTGCTTCGTTGATTTTTCGCCCGGTGCCCGCCAGCGAGTACACCTGGTACCCGCCGCTGTCGGTCAGGATGGGATGCTGCCAGCCGTTGAAACCGTGCAGCCCGCCGGCCCGCTCAATGATATCGAGGCCGGGGCGAAGGTACAGGTGGTAGGTGTTGCCCAGGATAATCTGGGCTTTGATGTCTTCCCGTAGCTCACGTTGATGGACAGCCTTAACCGTACCGGCGGTGCCCACGGGCATGAAGATGGGGGTTTGAATGGTGCCGTGGTCGGTTTCGATTCGGCCGGTCCGGGCTTTGGAATTGGGATCTTTATTTTCTAAAAAAAATTTCATTTGGAAGACAAATTATTGCGGCCGCAAAAATACGGCTATGTCCGTGAAGATTCCTGACATTGAACGTATATTTGCCGAAAAACCAAGTCCTCTAATACAATCCCTACCGCGTGACCGAAGCTCTACTCATTCTACTTGGACTCTTTGTTTTCATTCAGCTCAGTTACTATCTTTTCGTTTTTACCCGGCTCATCTTCTATCGTCAGGACACAGAAGAGGTGTTGGTTCCGTCCGAGGGCGTTTCGGTGCTGGTGTGTGCGTGGAATGAACTGGAAAATCTGCGCGAGCTGCTGCCCCTGCTGGATGCGCAGGAGTATCCCACTTTTGAGATTGTGGTGCTGGACGACCGTTCGTACGACGGGACGGATGATTTCCTGAAAGAGCATGCCTCCACCTGGAAGCACGTCCGCTTCATCCGGATCGATAGCGAGTACCCCCATATTACGCCCAAAAAGTACGCCCTGACTGTGGGCATGAAACATGCCCGGTACCCGGTAGCTCTCATGACCGACGCCGACTGCCGTCCGGTGGGCACGGGCTGGATTGCCTCCATGATGCGGCAACTTGGCGACGAAAAGGAGATTGTGCTGGGCTTTTCGCCTTACTTTCGGGAGAAGGGACTGCTCAACTGGTTTATCCGCTGCGAAACGTTCTACACGGCGGTACAGTATCTCTCGCTGGCCCGGGCCGGGGTACCTTATATGGGGGTAGGGCGCAATCTGATGTACCATACGTCGTTGTTTTTTGCCCACCGGGGATTTTATAAGCACAAGCACATTGTGGGAGGCGATGACGACCTTTTTATGAATCAGGCAGCCCGCGGGCATAATACGGCCATCAATCTGGACCCTGACTCTTTTATGTACTCTCAGCCCAAGACCAGCTGGGGAGAGTGGTACCGGCAGAAGAAACGCCACCTGTCGGTAGGCAAGCATTATCGACTGAGCCACAAAGTCCGGCTGGGGCTTTTATCGGGCTCTCATACCGGTACCTGGCTCGTGGGCATCGTGGCTCTGGTGTGGGGCCTGGTATGGTACGATATGCTGCTTCTGCAAATCGTGGGAGGACTTTTTTTCCTGCGCTGGCTGGTACAGAGCCTTGTACTCAACGGAATAAACAAACGCCTGGACCGTACTGTAGAGGGGTATAGCTTCCCCTTTATGGATCTGGCCTTCTTTATTTACTACCTTGCCATGAGCGGCCTGGTACTTTCGCGCAAAAAGAAAAAGATTTTATGGCGCTGACCGCGCCCAGGTTACACTATGCAAATGAATCGAATACAACATTATTTTCCGGACCTCACTCCCCGGCAGCAGGAGCAGCTGGCCGCCATGGAAGAGCTCTATCGCCACTGGAACGCCCAGATCAATGTGATTTCGCGCAAGGACATCGACACCCTGTATGAGCGCCACGTGCTGCACTCGCTGGGAATTGCCAAGGTGCTGCCGTTCAAACCCGGCACGGCCATCCTCGATGTAGGTACGGGCGGAGGTTTTCCGGGCATTCCGCTCGCCATCCTTTTCCCGCAGGCGCAGTTTCACCTGATCGACAGCATCGGTAAGAAAATCAAAGTGGTGCAGGAAGTAGCCCAGGCGCTGGGACTTACCAACGTGGTGGCTGAAAAAGCCCGGGCCGAGTACGTCGAAAAGGACGCCTACGAGTTTGTGATCAGCCGGGCCGTCACGCGCCTCGCTCCCTTCGTAGACTGGGTTCGGCACGGTATTAGTCCCAACTCCTTCCATAGCCTGCGCAATGGCATTCTGTATCTCAAAGGCGGCGACCTCAACGAGGAAATCCGGGAGTACGGAAAACAGGTGCGGTTATATGATCTGTCCGATTATTTTGACGAAGATTTTTTTGAAACCAAGAAGGTCGTTTACGTACCTTTGTCGGGCAAATAAGCCAGCACAAAACCAGCTGACCAGCAACTAACCTACATAAAACCTACTATGAACGAAAAATTCAAGGCGAGCGGCCTAATGAACCCCATGTTTCCGGACGAGATCACGTTTGGAGAAAAAGGAGTGACCTTCAAGGTCCGCAAAGCCCTTAGCAGCACCGACAACTTTGTATTCTATAACGACATCTCAGGGGTAGAGATCGAAGCCGGCATCTTCTTTTCCACCATCCGGATCATCCCCCGCATGCGGCAGGAAATTATTATGAAAAATTTTACGAAGGGTGACGCGCGGAAAGTCAAGGACTTACTGTTGCAGAAGGTGCAGGCCTAATAAAAAAAAGCGCCGGAAGCTTGCGTGGTTTTTTCGAACCTCTTACATTTGCACCACAATTCAGGAATTCAACGGCACTGCCGCTTCTTTCCCGGATGTATTCCGCACAGATTTGTGCGTTACTATATACTCCCGAATAGCTCAGTCGGTTAGAGCATCTGACTGTTAATCAGAGGGTCGCTGGTTCGAGCCCAGCTTCGGGAGCAACTGAGAGCACTTGGCAAGTTTTGCTGAGTGCTCTCTTTTATTTAGGCCATAGCCTCTTTCCCTCCCAAAATTTTAAACAATCAAGAAATTCTTCTTGTTCTGCTAGCAGATTTGAGCTGAATGGGTATATTTGTATACTAGGGTCTAAACGAAACTGTTATGAGAAATATCCACATACAATTAAGGGGAGCGCTGATGGCGGCAATTGGGTTATTGCTGCTAGAAGCCGGGGCAATGGCACAGACGACCTACTTTGAACAGAATTTCGATGGGGCAGGCCCTTTTGCCTCAACAACGCCAAACACTACTCAGTTTAATTCATTGGTTGCCAATAACAATGCAAGTTTTACTACGAGTGGAGGGGCTCTTTCTATGACGCGGGGAGCTGCTCCTGCTCAGGTATCTTTTCTTAGGAGTACCAATTTCTCACCTGTTCCTTCTACCCTGTACATGGAGGTGGATGTAAGTGTCCCCCAAGTGGTTGTTGATATCAACGGGGCTGCTATATTTAACATCGGTAGGTCCCTGACGGGGGTTGCTGCTCCTTCCAACGCTGATGTGTTTGCCCGTTTTTCGATTAATCTTGGGGTCAATAATACATATCAGATTCGTAACGTTCCGGGTGGAGCTTCGGGTACAACCGCAAACAGTACTACTTTTGCCAATACCACTACGGTCAAGGTTACCTTGGTTATGAATAACAGTAATGCCAGTATCACTTATTTTGACCTCCGTAATGCATCAGCCCCTCAAATGGTGCTTGCGCCTGGCACTTATGATGTGTGGGTCAATACTACTCCATTGGTCCTTGGCAGAGGCAAGGTGGCGGGTCCTGCGGGTACCCCTACACTAACAAACTTCAACTTTCTTTTCAATACCGGCCAAGGTACCATTGTCTTTGACAACCTCCGCTTTCGTGACATTGCGGGCGTTCTCCCCGTTACTCTTAATTCCTTCAAAGCTGAGCCCGTGGGTAGCAAGGTGGAGTTGGCCTGGGAAACGGCCTGGGAGCGCAATAGCCGGGAGTTTGTGGTGCAGCGCAGTACCGATCTCAAAGAGTTTGGGGATATTGGCCGCGTGGCCGCCGCGGGCGAAACCGACGGCCGGCGGCAGTATGCCTTCACCGATTATAACCCCCTGCCGGGTGCCAACTACTACCGCCTGCGCATGGTAGACCGCGACGATACCTACGAATATTCGAACGTAGATGATGCGGTGGTTCGCCTCGGGCAGCCCTCTTTGGTAGTCAGTGGCAATCCTACCACGGGGGAGCGTATCCGGTTGCAGGCCCCGGGCGCGGACCTATCCCAGCTACAACTGACTTCTGTGATGGGTCAGCGGATTCCGTTCCGGGTAAACCGGGGTACGGAAGAATTTGTTGAGTTGATTCCGACCTCGACCCTTACGCCCGGCATGTACTTTCTGACACTCGTTCAGGAAGGGCGCCGCCTGCATACCAAGGTATTGGTGCACTGAGCAGACAATTTTTGCGGGCGCGCATTTCTACAAATAGTTAACCGTCTTATCTTCTTTCGGTTGGTTTGAAGCCCAGCTTTCGAAGCGTTGGCTATGCCCTGTTGTATAGTGAAAAGTAACTTCTTTTTATTCCCCATATTACTTAATGAGGGCTGATGTTTGCACCTATTCGACTAAGCGGCTTAAATACCGATAAATAGGTTACTGCTTAAAATTCAGGCTTTTATGCAAATTTCGGATTAAATTAGGGCGATTTTCGTGATAATTAGAGGCACTTCGCCTTTTTCAGGAGTAAACCATACCCCAAAGTTTGTAATATGTCATTGCAGGGAGGAGATTTTTTTGAAGGAGTATATCAGCTTAAAAAGGAGCTGCCCGGCGCGGCTGAGCAGTCCGCTGCCCGATGGCTGGCTGATGACTTCTCGGGCAATCAAAAAAAGCAGGTAGTGATTGATTTTTATGCGAAGGCCCACAGCCCTAAGCTACACTGGAAAGGCAGCCTGCGGGGCTTGCTTAGGATAGGGCAGTCGGTCAGTCATAACCTTCGTTTTTTTGTTTGGGATGAAAAAGAGGCGCAGACGCTTACGGAGCTTACCGTTGTCGAAACCACAGATCAGGAGCGGGAGACATTTATTGGAATGATCGATAGCCTTGATTTGGGTCCCGATGAGATGGTGCTTCCAAACGATACCCCCGAATACTGGCGCTCCGATAGCCAGGAAGTACTATTTTTTTATCGCAAGCAGGTATCTCCCTTTACCAACCAGAAACAGAATGCCGAAGTAATACATTTTTGGAAAAAAATTCTTGCCCCACACTATATCCCGCCGCGGCCCGAACCGGCAGCGCCCGTCCGGGAGCAGAAAGTTGCCACTACTGCACCACTACCTGTACCTACCAATGTTCTTGTATGGCGGTTGGGGCTTATTGCAATTGGTGCGATTCTTGCCGTGAGTGTTTACTTTATCAATACGGCGTACCCTTCGGATGGATCTTCGGAAATGTTTAATCTGACCACGTTCAACCGGGCCATTGAGTTGGGCATCAGCCACGAAAGAAAGGGCAATTATGATCAGGCCATGCAAGCGTTTGAAAAAGCAGCCAGTTTGCCGGAGTCGGATCTGACCCAGGAAAGGCTGGATAGCCTGGGCTATGCCTACGAAGCCTTTGCCATAACGGAATGTGACAAGTACAAATCACTTGACAGTAAGAACCTGTACTTCATTGCTGACCAGTATTTTCATTATGCATCAATACTCACCGGTAAAACACCCTCTCGGAAATGCGAATAAAACTTTTACTCTTTTGGATACTACTTATGGGGGGAGCGACAAGTGGCGCAAAGGCACAGATGTTCCAGAATCGTAATCTGTATGACGTTTGGATTACCGCCGAAAGCTACCTGAATGCGGGTAAATTTGATCAGGCAATAACGCTCTACGAGGGAGTTTCCAATGTGCCGCAGTTTCAGCGAAGGCTCAAAACGGCCAAAAATATGCAAGCTCTCTTCGGCAACGCCGAGCGTCTGTACCGGTTGAAGAAGTACGACCAGGCCCTCGAAATGTTCAGTAAGTACCACGAGCTGGACCGGGACCTTCGTGTTGCAGTATTTGATAGCCGGATCGAGTCGTGCCTGCGGCAGTTGGATAAGGTGCTGGTAAAAAAACTCAACGAGTCTACGCGGGTCGTGGCGGGTTTTGAGTGGGCCCATAAGGGCGATAGACAGCTGGCATTACTGGATACCGTAGCAGCCGGAAAGAGCTTTGCCAAGGCGGCCCAATTGGGGGGGAGCTTGAATACAACGTTGCGCGAGCAGTACAAAGCAGGACAGGAGGCCGTCGAAAACCTTCGAAATTGGGGAAAGGAGTACCGGCAGGCGCTGGCAACCAACGATAATGCCCGGGCGCTGGAATTGCTGAGGAGCTACCGTACCGTGTCAAAATTTATCATCAACGCCCTGGAATACGAAATTAAAAGCCGGGAGGAAAAATACGCCCAGAACGAAATAGCAGCGATGGAGCCCGCGAAGCAATTGCAGGCTTACGCTTTGGATTGCCGGATTGATGACCTCTTTTATTTTATAAAAAATAATCCTCGCGCCATGGTCAGCGCCGACACGGCCACCCGGCTACTCGGAGAGTACCTGCAGGTTGAGGGGGACATCGCCCAGTTGAAAAAGGACCCCGGCAACCGTGTTTTTCTGGAAAGCGCTTACAAGAGCCTGATCAGTAAGGCGTCGCAGGTTCCGGGAGTGGGTAGGGAAGTAGAAAGCTGCGCCCGTCGGAGCTACTATGAGTATCTGGTGAATCTGGCATTAATCAACGAGAAGGCGGGTGACGAAACTGGCGAGAGCAGCAAGTACCAGGAGGCAATTGGGTTTGTAGTGGAAGCCCGTCAGCTGGGCCTACCGGAATTTCGGGACGATCTGGACGAGATTCAACGCCGGCTGGCGGGAAAAACCGGTTGTGAGGGGGTTATACGTCAGTTTACCCGGGCGGCCATCAGCATTCGGCGCGAAATATCCAATTGCCGCGTACAGCAGGGTAAGAAAATCTTAGACGAAGCGCTGTCCAAACTAAATGGATGTGACTTGAATACGCCTGCTTTCCTTGAAAAATACACTTCCTTACAAGATTCCGTTAATCGTCTCTATGAAGCCGATAGTCTGTACTCGCTGCTGGAAGGCCGCGCTGCCCGCGCCATGGCGGGCAACCGCTGCGAGGAAGCCGGGCGTTACTACGGACAAATGGCCGGCCTGCCACTATGCAACGCTTCCTTCCGGGACAGCGCTGCTGTTACCAACCGGCGTCGCCTGGCTGAATGCGAGCGCATCAGTTGCTACAACACTAATCGCGAGCAGGCTATTGCCAGCGTGAAAAGTAAAGAGTGGGAGCAGGCTTACGTCTCGTATGAGCGGGCCTACGAGTGTGCTACACCCGCCCAGAAGCAAAGAATAAGTCAGATTCTGGCTACCATCGAATGCGATGCCTACCCGGAGCGCTGCCGCAGAAATATCGTTTCGGTAGAGCCTACTCTGCGCGTGCTGGCCAACAAGCCCCGGTACACCGAGGATGGTGCCAACCGGCCAACCTCCTACGGGTACTTCACATCGGCGGGGCTGCAGGTGTCTTTTCTTTCGGGTTCAAATCCCCTTGATCTTATGGTCGGAGCCGAATATTTTCGTACTCAGTATCAATCACTTCGTATGAATAGTGGGGCGGAGTATACAGCCAGCGAGTTTGATATCTCGGGGGCAGATGCGTACGTAGCGCTGAAACTGCACAAGCCCCGTACCAACCCCGACCGCCTACGGCCCTATCTAAAAATTGGGGCGGAGGTACTGCTACCACTACTGTACTCTGAGTTTAATTTTGAAGACATTTACAAATCCACCAACGACCGTTCCCTGATTAAAAAGCAGTTGCTGATGGCGTCGGGAGCGATTGGATTTGAGGTAGAGCGCAAACGGTTCGGCTTCTTCGCCGAAGCTACCACGGCTTATAATTTTTCGGGCATTTACAATACCAACGCCGTGAGCAGCTCGGGAGCCCGGGGCAATACCGAAGCACACTTCCGGGCCATCGGCCTGCGCCTGGGCATACGCTTCTGGTAGCGGGTGTCTCGTAAAAATTGCCAAAAAAAAAGCCCTCACTTTGCAGCGAGGGCTTTTTCGTACTATTTGAGCTACTACAAAAAATCTTAGGATCCGCAGGCTTCGCATCCATCGGGATCATCGAGCGAGCATTGCATGTCAGTGCGGTTGTCGCGCTCGGGCTTGGCTGGCTTGTTTTCCTGGGCGTACTGCGTGTAGTCCATCTCTTTTTCGGCCACCGAAAGTACCGCGGGCTGAATCTGCGGCTCGGCCTGCTTCTGCACCGTAAACTGCACCGGATCGGCGGCGGCGCGGGTACGCAGGTAGTACATTCCTGTTTTCAGGCCTTTTTTCCAGGCGTAAAAGTGCATGGAAGTGAGCTTGGCAAAGTTGGGCTCCTCCATAAAAATATTGAGCGACTGCGACTGGCAGATGAAAGCACCGCGGTCGGCGGCCATGTCGAGCAGGCTGCGCTGCTTGATTTCCCAGGCGGTCTTGTAAAGGTCTTTGATATGCTGTGGGATGCCCGGGATAGGCTGTACCGAGCCGTTAGCCATGATGAGCTTGTT
The DNA here is from genome assembly GCA_950075905.1 of uncultured Persicitalea sp. Taxonomy (GTDB): domain Bacteria; phylum Bacteroidota; class Bacteroidia; order Cytophagales; family Spirosomataceae; genus CATMVR01. The sequence continues at coordinate 10,388 of CATMVR010000010.1, forward strand.
CTTCATGTCTTCGTTCCAGAGCCCTAGTTTTACCAGATCTTTGAGCAGGTACTTGTTCACCACCACAAACTCACCCGAGAGCACCCGGCGCACGTAGATGTTGGACGTAAAAGGCTCGAAGCACTCGTTATTGCCCAGAATCTGACTCGTGGATGCCGTCGGCATGGGGGCTAGCAGCAGGGAGTTGCGTACGCCGTATTTCATTACCGTCTTGCGCAGTGTTTCCCAATCCCAGCGGCCACTCGTGGGCTTCACGCCCCACATATCAAACTGAAAAATACCTTGTGAAATGGGGCTGCCGGCCCAGGTTTCGTAGGGCTGCTGCTCTTTGGCGAGTTCCATGGATGACTCCATAGCGCCGTAATAGATCGTTTCGAACACGTCGGAGTTGAGCTGCCGGGCTTCGTCGGAGTCAAAAGGCATCCGGAGCAGGCAGAGCGCATCGGCCAGTCCCTGAATACCGATCCCAATGGGGCGGTGGCGCTTGTTGCTCTTTTCTGCCTCGGGTACGGGGTAGTAGTTCAGATCAATGATCTTGTTGAGGTTGCGCGTTACCACTTTTGTGATTTCGTACAGCTTCTGATGATTGAAGCGCGAGAAACCGTCGGCTCCCTCTTCCACAAACTTGGTGAGCGCAATGGACGCCAGATTACATACCGCCACTTCGTCGGGAGCGGTGTACTCCATAATTTCGGTACACAGGTTCGACGACTTGATCGTACCCAGGTTTTTCTGGTTCGACTTGCTGTTGGCGTGGTCCTTGTACAGCATGTAGGGCGTGCCGGTTTCGATCTGCGATTCCAGAATCGCAAACCAGAGGTCCTGCGCCTTGATGGTCTTGCGTGCCTTGCCTTCGAGCTCGTACTGCTCGTACAACTTCTCAAACTCCTCGCTGTGGGCGTCAGACAGGCCGGGGCACTCGTGGGGACAGAACAGCGACCAGGTGTCATTGGCCTCGACGCGCTTCATGAACAGGTCGGGAATCCACATGGCGTAGAACAGGTCGCGGGCGCGCTGCTCTTCCTTGCCGTGGTTCTTTTTCAGGTCCAGGAAGTCAAAAATATCGGCGTGCCACGGCTCCATATAGATCGCAAAAGATCCTTTGCGTTTTCCACCTCCCTGATCCACGTAGCGGGCGGTATCGTTGAATACCCGCAGCATGGGCACGATACCGTTGGAGGTACCGTTGGTACCCTTGATGTAGGTTCCGGTGGCGCGCACATCGTGGATGCTCAGGCCAATGCCACCAGCCGACTGGGAGATCAGCGCGCACTGCTTCAGGGTATCGTAGATGCCGTTGATGCTGTCTTCCTTCATCGTCAGCAGGAAGCACGACGACATTTGTGGCTTGGGCGTGCCCGCGTTAAACAGGGTAGGCGTAGCGTGCGTAAACCACTTTTCGGAAAGCAGGTTGTAGGTCTCCACAGCCGACTGTACGTCGTCGTGGTGAATACCGATGGCCACCCGCATCAGCATGTGCTGCGGGCGCTCGGCTATTTTACCATCTACTTTCAGCAGATACGATTTTTCCAGCGTCTTGTAGCCAAAGTAATCGTAGCCGTAGTCACGGTCGTAGATAATGGTAGAGTCGAGCAGCGCCGCGTTGCGACGAATCACATCGTATACTTCCTTGGAAATCAGGGAGGCATTCTCGCCCGTTTTTGGATCTACATAAGTATACAACCTTTTCATGGTAGCCGAAAAGGATTTTAGTGTATTTTTGTGCAGATTCGAAATAGCCACCCGCGCCGCCAGAATGGCGTAGTCGGGGTGCTTGGTAGTCATGGAAGCCGCGGTTTCGGCCGCGAGGTTATCCAGCTCAGCCGTTGTAACACCATCGTAGATACCGGATACGACCCGCTTGGCTACTTCAATGGGCTGAATGTAGTTGGATTCGAGGCCATACGAGAGTTTTTCAATCCGGGCGGTGATTTTGTCAAATTTCACCGACTCTCTTCGTCCGTCGCGCTTGATTACGTACATTGGCATGGGAATACTGGTTTGTCTATGTATGTTTTGATTTTGAAATACTCTTCTTTGGATGGGTTAAAAACCCAGGTCTTTCACCAAAAATTTTCCATGAAATAACGGCTTTATCGTGAAAAAAACAATCCGGAATTCGTATGTGTTTTTTTTAGCCTAGAAAAAATCTAATCCCTCTCAATGTTACTGAATTGTTAAGAATCTTATTTAAAGTAGGTTATGTAAAAGTGTCAAAATTGGACTCTAGCAGAATAATACCACAAAAATTTCTGGATAAAATTTTTATCTAGAAAACTAATAATCAATTAGTTATAAAGTTTAGAGAATACGGTTTTCAGGCATGGACCGGCACTTGCCATGCGGCCAAACCATCCGGTAGCCCTTTCGGGGCGGCTGTCTTGTTTTAAGAATCGGGAGGGTCTGAGGAAGGAAGTCCTGTACGCAAAACCATGCGGGGCTAATCAGGCTGCAAGGTAGGCATTATTGCACAAATGACAAAAACTGTTCCTGCGCCTTTTGGGAATTATGCACCGGCATTTAAAAAAAATAACAAACAGAGTTTGGGAGAATTGGAATATGTGCGTATTTTTGCAGTCCTTTTCAAAAACGCAAACAACACATTAACAACATATAACGATGAAAAAAGATATTCATCCCAATTACAGAGACGTAATTTTCTGGGATTTGACCAGCGATTACAAGTTCATTACCCGCTCTACCATTCAAACCAACGAGACGCTCGAATGGGAAGATGGTAAGGAATATCCTGTATACAAAGTGGAAGTTTCTTCGCAGTCGCACCCCTTCTACACGGGTAAGAATGTACTTGTAGACACGGCAGGCCGCGTGGACAAGTTCATGAAGCGCTACGGAAAGAAGTAATTTCGGTCGTTCTGAACGACAGAAAGGGCAGTCTCTTTGCTACCAAAGAGACTGCCTTATTTTTTGTCAGCCTCAATAAAATAGTCGAAATTTGACCGAATCATTATTCAGACTATGACCTCTGTTGTTCTCTTCGACGATCCCACCGTTCGTTCCCAATTGTTGCCTTTTACTTTTACCCGTCCTGTGGCGGGAATCCGCTGCGGTATTCTGACGTTGGCCGGGAAGTGGGGCAAATGGCTCGATGTAATTCCCTCTTTTTTGACTGAGCCCTACCTGCAGGAACGATACCCGGCCCCAACCGGGCAAGAGTACCTATATATAAATGGTTGCCTTTGCCCTGATGCCGCCCTGGTCGAACAGATCCAGGCCATGCCATCCGGTAGCCTGCTTCGAAGTCTGGAAACGGATCTTCTATTGGCCGTCCGGACGACCGATCCGGACTGGGCGCCGACGGTGCCCAATAACTCCCTGACCGAAAAGGTCTACGCCGAAAGTGTTGTTTCCATCTCCCATTTGTGGGATATCTACCTCGAAAACGGCGGGCAAATCCGGGCCGATTATACCTTGCTGACCAGCGACCGCGAGAGTGCTCCCCTGACGGACCCCTTCACTAACTGTTATGCTCCCGAAAATATCTTTCTGGAAGAAGGGGTTACGGTGCGGTCGGCGATTCTGAATGCCGAAGGAGGACCCATTTTTATCGGACGAAACGCCGTTGTGAGCGAAGGCGCCATCATTCAGGGACCTTTTGCCATGGGCGAGGGAGCCGTGATCGGACAAGGAGCCAAAATACGCCCAAACACCACCCTGGGCCCCTATTGTAAGGTGGGCGGAGAGGTAAATAACTCGGTGCTGTTTGGGTACAGCAATAAGGCCCATGACGGCTACCTGGGCAATTCGGTGCTGGGTGAGTGGTGTAACCTGGGAGCGAATACCAATAACTCCAATCTCAAGAACGACTACACCCCCGTAAAACTGTACAGCTACGCCACGCAGGGGCTGGAAGATACGGGGCAGCTGTTCTGCGGGCTCTTCATGGGCGACTACACCAAGGCCGGCATCAGTACCATGTTCAACACCGGTACCGTGGTGGGGGTGAACGTGAATGTGTTCGGAACGGGGTTTCAGCCCAAGCATATCCCCTCTTTTAGCTGGGGAGGGCAGGCCGAAGGCTTTGCTCCCTACCGCTACGAAAAAGCCCTGGCGGTAATACAGGAAACCTGCCGTCGCCGTCAGGTCGACTTTGCCGAACAGCGGGAAGCCATTTTCAGGGCAGTCTATGAGCAAATCAATTTTGAATGATAGAATTCACTCATTCTATCATTCAAAATTAGAATTCTATCATTCACTCATTCACTCATTCTATCATTGTTTTTCAACGACATACCCGGTCTGGAAGAGGTAAAAGCGACGCTCCGGCGCTCGGTGCAGCAAAATCATGTGGCCCACGCGCTGCTGTTTGACGGCGCTATGGGCGGCGGTGGGCTGGGGCTGGCGCTGGCCTTTGCCACCTACGTAAACTGCGAAAACCGGCAGGAAAAGGATGCCTGCGGGGTGTGTGCGTCGTGCGTTAAAATGAATAAGCTGGCCCATCCCGACCTGCACAGTATTTTTCCACTGCCCCGCTCGCCCAAAGAAAACGAAGACCTGATGGGAGAGCTGACCCCCCGCTGGCGCGAATTCATTCAGGAGCGGCCCTTCCGTACCCTGCAGGACTGGCTGGGGTTTATTCAGGCTACGCAGAATCAGCAGGGTATCATTCCGATCAAGGAAGCCCGGGCCATCATTGGCAAGCTGTCGCTGAAAGCGTTTGAGGCCGAGTATAAGATCATGCTGGTGTGGCAGCCCGAGCTACTAAACCTGCCAGCCGCCAATGCGCTGCTGAAAATCCTGGAAGAACCACCGGCCAAAACCCTGTTTTTGCTGGTTACGGAGCAGTCAGACCGGCTGATCACCACTATTTTATCGCGTACGCAGCGGCTGGCCGTACCGGCTTTTTCCGACGCGGACGTTCGTAATTATTTACAGGAAGTTCATCATGCCGACGAAAACCGGGCCAAACAGATTGCTTACCTTTGCGACGGCAACCTGGCGGAGGCCCACCGGCTGCTGCTCGAAACGGCTGACGACCGGACCGCGTGGTTTACCGAATGGATGCGCCACTGCTACCGGCAGGACCTTATACAACTGGTGAAACTGGCCGATACGTTTGACAGCCTGCCCAAAGACCGGCAGAAGGGGCTGTTTGACTACTCCCTCCGGTTGTACAGGGATATTCTGCTGTGGACGCAGGGGGCGGGCGAACTGCTGCGGGTACCGGACGAAGAGCTGACTTTTGTGCAGAACTTCTCCAAAGCCGTACCCCCCGACTCGCTGGAAAGCATGATTGGCGAAATCAACGAAGCGTACTACCATATCGAACGGAACGTCCGGGCCAAAATGGTATTTCTGGATTTGTCGCTGACGATGGCCCGGTTATTTCAACGACCTTCATGAAAAAACTGACAGGACCCGCTTCAACCGAGAAAAAAATTATTGGAGCCACCGAGCTCGTTCACTTTCCCGAACTGGGCTGGAAAAACGTGGTAGCGCGCGTAGACACCGGAGCCGCTACCTCAGCCATCCACTGCTCGCGGGTAAGGGTAATTGAGAAAGATGGAGAAACCCGGCTTAGTTTTTTACTGGACACCCAAAAAGGAGCACCCAAAGAAGCATTTTCGGTCACTGATTTTAAAGAGAAGGTCGTGAAAAATTCGTTCGGACATACCGAAAAAAGGTACGTGATCAAAACTGTGATCGTCATTGCCGGGCGAAAGATCCGTACTCAGTTCTCACTGGCCGACCGCCAAAAGATGAGTTTTCCGGTGCTATTGGGCCGGCGGTTGCTGAAGGGTCGGTTTTTGGTTGATGTCTCGCAGTGAAGTCCCGCCCGGAATCCTTTTTTTATTTACAACCTGACATTCACAACACTTACCAGCAAACAGGCTTCCGGCATAGCCTAGTCCGGGGCTTTTCATGATTTCAACCACTCCTCCCAACCAGGAGTTTTATTCTATTGTATGAAAATCGCAGTCTTATCTACCGATCCTGAGCTCTACTCGACCCGACGATTGGTGGAAGCTATACAACACAAAGGACACGAAGCCCAGGTAATCAACCACGTCAGGTGCTTTCTGAAAATCGAGGGAGAAACCCCTACTATCTTCCACGAAGGGAAGGCCATAGAGGGCATTGACGCCATCATTCCCCGGATTGGTACATCCGTGACGGCCTTTGGCTGCTCGGTGGTACGGCAGTTTGAGCTCATGAAGGTATTCACGACGGTAAAGTCACAGGCCATCACCCGCTCGCGCGACAAGCTCCGCAGCATGCAGATTCTGGCTAAGGCGGGGGTTCGTATTCCCAAGACGGTATTTGCCAAAAACCCCGCGCAGGTCAACGAACTGATCAAAATGGTAGGCGGCCCGCCGGTGATCATCAAGCTGCTCGAAGGTACGCAGGGTGTAGGCGTGGTGCTGGCTGAAACCTCCAAAGCTGCCAAGTCTACAATCGAAGCCTTCTACGGCCTGAAAGCCAATTTCCTTATTCAGGAGTACGTGGCCGAGTCGAAGGGGGCCGACATCCGGGCGTTCGTGATCGGGAATAAAGTGGTGGCAGCCATGCGCCGGCAGGGAGCTGAGGGCGATTTTCGCTCCAACCTCCACCGGGGTGGAGAAGGGTACGCCATCCAATTGTCGCCCGAGGAGGAGCAGGCTGCTATTGCCGCCGCGCGGGCCCTGGGGGTAAAAGTGGCAGGGGTAGACATGCTCCAGTCCAACCGCGGACCGTTGATTATGGAGGTTAACTCCTCGCCGGGGTTGCAGGGGATCGAAAATACTTCTAAAATAGACGTGGCTTCGCTGATTATCGCCTATCTGGAAGAGAAGTTCAGGTTGGACGAGGGCGATACCGTGGGAGTATGATAAAAATAGCAACGATAGATTTGATCTTACAGAGCCGTTAAAATCGAGCTAACGGCTAATTACTAACAGCTAACAGCTAATAGCTATTCAAATGCACATAAAAATCGGAACCCGTGGCAGTAAGCTTGCCCTCTGGCAGGCCTACCACGTTGAAAACTTACTTCGGGGCGGTGGACTTTCGACGGAGATTATCCTCATAGAAACCAAAGGCGATAAGATTCTGGATCGTTCCCTGGCCAAAATAGGCAGCAAGGGCGTTTTTACCGAGGAACTGGAAGATCAGCTCCGCTCGGGCGACATTGATATTGCCGTTCACAGTGCCAAGGACCTGCAATCGGACCTGGGTGAGGATTTTGAAATACTCGCCTTCACCGAGCGCGAGCGCGTCAATGACGTGCTGATCAGTAACAATACGGCCCTTTCGCTGGGGCAGGAAAAGCCCTTTGTGGTCGGGACGTCGTCTACCCGCCGGGTGGCGCTACTGAGGCATTTTTACCCGCACATACAGACGGTAGATATGCGGGGCAACCTGCAGACCCGCCTGCGCAAGCTCGACGAAGGGCAGTGCGATGCCCTGCTGCTGGCCTACGCCGGGGTGCACCGCATGGGCTACGATGACAAGATTGCCGAGTACCTCTCGCTGGAAGAATTTATTCCGGCGGTGGGACAGGGGAGCGTGGCCATTGAGTGCGCGGTGTCGATGGATCGGGCCAAAAAGGAGGCAATTCGCTCACTGGTTAATCATAGCGAGGCGGAAATCTGCCTCAAAACCGAGCGGGCGTTCCTGCACCGCCTGCAGGGTGGGTGCAGCGTGCCGGTATTCGGACTGGCTACCCTGAGTGGTGATACGGTGAGTATGACGGGCGGGGTAGTTAGCCTGGATGGGAGCAAGATGATTCGTCGCTCGGCAAACAACGTGGCGGGGGCATCTCCCGTCGAAACGGGCACGGCCCTGGCCGAGCAACTACTGGCCGCCGGAGCCGACCGGATATTGGCCGAAATCAAGGCCCGGCAGTCTCCGGCCTAGATCTTTCACTTCTTTTACTTCCTCCGCGCGGGCGTTTCGGGTCAGTGGGTATACCACCCAAGCCGATGCGCCCGCGCTTGTTTGTGCTGCTTTGCCTGACGTATTGGAGCGTTCTGTTTCCTGTTTATAGGGACTACTCTTTTGGTGTAGTTACACAATGCATTCGGAAAGTAAAACCTTAGAAATTAGCTATGCTAAATCTATACCCTACATATATCTTACTAATTCGTCTTTAATGCGTTGTTTAGTAGTTATTTGTGACGTTTTTTGTCGTCAGCATTACTATAAAATAAGTTATAAAAGTGACACAAGGTGGCTTATATATTAAAATATATTAATAATTATAGCCTTTTTGACAGTAGAATTATATATATTTGAAACATACACCAATTGATTGGTTACATAACTAAAAACTTAAACGACCTATGAAAAAACATTTATGGCATCTGAAACTAATGGCCCTGCTGGTACTTTGCTCCACCGTTGGCTTCGCGCAAACGATGGAAGTAACAGGTAAGGTGACCGAGGCGGGAGGAGAAGAACTGTATGGTGTCAACATCGTTGTGAAAGGCACCACCCGGGGTACTACCACCAACGACAAGGGGGAGTACAGTATTATGGCAAGCCAGGGGGCTACGCTTACGTACAGTTATATTGGCTACCAGCCCAAAGACGTGAAAGTGGGCAACAGCTCGGTGATTAACGTGGAGCTGGTGCCGGAGAGCAATCTGCTGGGCGAGGTAGTAGTGACGGCCTTTGGTATGGAGAAAGAGAAAAAGGCACTTGGATACGCCGTAACGCAGCTGGAAGGCGACCGCTTTACGGAGTCCAGGACGGTGAACGTAGGTAACGCCCTGACGGGTAAAATCGCCGGGGTAAATGTATCCTCACCCACGACGGGCGCAGCCGGAACAAGCCGCGTGGTGATTCGGGGAGGGTCCTCGCTAAGTGGGAATGACCAGCCCCTGTACATAATCAACGGCGTGCCCATGGATAACTCCAATCAGGGAAGCGCCGGTATGTGGGGTGGAAATGACAACGGCGATGGCCTTTCGGCCATCAATCCTGACGACATTGCCAGTATTTCGGTGCTGAAAGGCAACGCCGCATCGGCCCTCTACGGGTACAGGGCTTCGAATGGAGTGATACTTATCACGACAAAATCTGGCCGGGGGGCCAATGGACTAGGAGTTTCGTTCAACTCCAACTTTACCGTAGACCAGGCCGTTGACCTCACCGATCTGCAGCAGCAGTACGGGGTGGGTAGCATGGGCGTGGCCCCTACTACGCAGGCAGAAGCCCTGGACTTTGGCAATAGCTCCTGGGGCGCCCGGCTGGACGGCTCCAATGTGGTGCAGTTCGACGGCGTGTCGCGCCCGTACAGTGCTACCGGCGAAGGGATCAACGATTTTTATCGTCTGGGGCGTACCTGGACCAACACCCTGGCTTTGGCAGGAAGCAATGAGCTTGGAAGTTTCCGCTTCTCGGCCGCTGATCTGGACAATAATGATATCATGCCCAACAGTGGGTTTGGTCGCAGGACCTTTAACGGAAGCATCAACGGGAAATTCGGGAAACTCGAACTGGTAGCAAGCGGACAGTATACTACCGAGGAAGCCAAAAACCGCCCCCGCCTGTCTGACTCGCCGGGTAACGGTAACTATACCATTATCACCAAGGCTCCCAATATTTCATTTAGCGATTTGCGAGGCCCTACCGACAAGCTGGGCGCGATGGAGGATGGCTTTGAGCTGCGGCATCAGGGCAATATCTACGCCCAGAATCCCTTCTGGGCCGCGTACCAGTTTATGCGGCTGGACAACAAGAACCGGTTCTTTGGCAATGCCTCGTTGAAATACAATATCACCGATTGGCTCTATGTACAGGGGCGTATAGGTACGGATTATATTTCTGCCCGGTTTGAATCAACAGAACCTTACGGAACAGCTTACAAAGTAACTGGTGACTATAATATTACGAACCGGACGATCAAAGAGAATAACCTGGACCTCTTCATTGGCGTTAATAAGAAGTTTGGCAACTTCTCGGCCGATGTGCTTCTGGGCGGAAACCGCATGCGCCGGTCCACAGAGGATGCTCGTATCGGGGGTAACGGCCTAAACATTCCGTTCTTTGGCAGCGTAAACAACGTAGCCAATCAAACGTACGGCTATGGCTTATCTGAACTTGGGACTAACTCGATCTTCGGATCGGCCAACATTGGTTTCAACGATTATCTGTTCCTGAATCTAACGGCCCGTCAGGACAGGTTCTCTACGCTTTCACCTCTCTCCAATGCCATCGTATACCCTGCCGTTGGGTTGAGTTTTGTATTCACCGACGCGATGAGAAACAGTCCGACCTGGCTGACATTTGGTAAGGTACGGGCTTCCTGGGCACAGGTAGGTGGCGGTGCTCCAAACCCTTATTCCAACAACCTTACGTATAGCTTGCTGGGCTTTCAACACAATGGCGCTATCCTGGGGCGAATCAGCAATGGCTCGATTCCTAACAACTCCCTGAAACCATACGTATCTACCGAGGTAGAAGTTGGAGCCGACCTGCGGTTTTTCCAAAACCGGCTAGGCCTGGATATTGCGGTGTATAATCGCCGAACGAATAACGATATCCTGAATACATCCATTTCATCTACTTCCGGCTACGGCAGTACGCAAATTAACGTAGGAGAGCTGACCAACAACGGGGTGGAGATTTTGCTGACCGGATCGCCCGTCAAGCAAAATAACTTTACCTGGGATGTATCGGTGAACTTTGCCCGCAACATTTCTAACGTAGTAAGCCTGGGTACCAACGCAGCGGGAAATCCTATTGATTTCCTGAACCTGGATGAGTCGCGGGCCCGGCAGGAGCGGATTCGCCACTACGTAGGTCGTCAGCTGGGTGTCATTGCCGGCTATAAGCAGAAGGAGATCAACGGTCAGAAAGTGTACGATGCCGACGGCTACCCCGTTCGCGGCGACTTTGAGTACATCGCCCTGGGCCGTCATCCCATCAGCGCCGGTCTGTTCAACAATTTTACTTACAAAGGCTTCAACATCAGCTTCCTGATCGATATGCGTCAGGGCGGCAGCATGATGTCGGGTACTAATTTGGGTCTGTATGGCGTTGGATTACACAAGGGTACGCTGCCCGGCCGTGAAAGCCCGCTGATGGTTTCTGGTGTGACTGCAACAGGTGAGGCCAAAACCTGGGAAATTCCGCGCGACAAGCTACAATTGTACTACTCGCGCTACGGTCAGATCACTGAGAATTTTATATACGACAGCTCGTTTGGCAAGCTGCGTGAACTCTCCATTGGCTACGGTATCCCAAAACGCTGGCTGGAGAAGACCCCGATCAATTCGCTGAAACTGTCTGCCGTGGGACGTAACCTGTTCCTGCTGTGGTCGAGCGTACCGAATATTGATCCGGAAAGTGGCTATTCTGCCGCCGGCAACTCGCAGGGGCTGGAGTATTTCTCCCTGCCTATGACGCGTAATCTTGGCTTTAACCTATCGGCAACTTTCTAATTTTGAATGAGTGAATGATAGAATGTTAGAATAGGGAAGGGTTTTTATTCTGTCATTCTATCATTTTATCAATCTATCATTCCAACATTGAACAACATGAAAAAACATATAAAAATAATCGCGCTGACGCTGTTGTCGGTCCTGACGCTCAACTCCTGCGACGAGGATAAACTCATTGAGCTGAACACAAACAAAAATGCCTCTACCGATATAGACCAGCGGTACCTGCTCTCGCTGGGCATGCTGCAGGTAGCCGGCGACCGCTATGAGTCGTGGCGTACCAACCTGATCTATAGCTCCACAATGGTTCAGCACAACGCCACCCTGGCGGG